>JANNJB010000684.1:0-1510 GCA_031405615.1 Vicinamibacteria bacterium
GCACTCGACTTGATGTGGGGCCTCGACCTGCCGAAGTCAACGCTGGTGGAGGCCGCGAAAAGTCTGGGCGCGGACGTGCCCTACTTTCTGGTCGGGGGTCCAGCGCTCGGCCGCGGGCGAGGCGACGAGATTCAGCCACTCGACTTCGCCCTCAAACACCGCGTTCTGCTCGTTCAAGGCGGGGGCGGCGTCTCCACGGCCGCGGTGTTTCAGAAATTCGCGGAGCGCGGCGGGGCGCAGGCTCGATCGCGCATCGATCGGTTCCTCAACGGGCGCGCGAAGTTGTCGAGCCTGCGGAACGATCTCGAGGCCGCGGCCCTCAGCGTGAGCCCGGCCCTCGCGGACCTCGGGCGGCGGATCCGTGGCGCGGGCCGGAAAGCCGGCGCGGAAATGGCGCTCATGTCCGGGAGCGGGTCCTCTTTCTTCCTCTTGTTCGGGACCGCGGAGGGGCGTGCGGTCGCAGCCCGCCTTCTTCGCGAAACAGGTTTGCCGGGCGTGCGGTGCTCCTTCGTGTCACGGCGCGCCTATCAGGCCCGCTTCGAAGAGCGCTTGGCGGCGCGGCGCTGAATGGTCACTTCCCGGGTTCGTTGTTACCGGGGAAGGGAGGCGGCGCGGCGTGATTCAAGGGCCCGTTTACCGTTCGTAGAATGGCCTCGGCCGCGATTCGGTGCGCGATCTCATTCGGGTGTTCGTCGGCCGCGCCCTCGACCACGAGGAGCCTCCAATCGAGGCCGCGGTAATAGGGCAGCAGGTCGACCACAATCACGCCAAGAGGTCGAAAAGCGGCAACCAGTTTCTTGTGGACCTCCTCGAACGGGTAGCTCTCGTCCATCGGATTCCCATACAGGGGAAACACGGCGACGATGAGCGGGACTTTGTGCGCGTGCGCCAATTCCGCCATCTCCTTCACGCCTTGAAGCGCCGCCCGATACCCAGGCTGGTCGTCTTGGTACAAGGAGCGGTAATTCGCAATCCGCCGCCGATTCTCAAGGGTGGCCCGAACCCGATTGGCCGCAAGATTCGCGAGCGCCGAGCGCCTCCACAGGGGGAGGTCTTCGGGTCGACGCTGTGCGTCCCGCCACTCGTCCGCGCGACGCCTTTCCGCCGCGTCCGAGGACTCCGCATCGTTCAGCACGTAGCCGAGGAACAACATATCGGGTTCGTAGGAGAAGGCCTCCTCCCTGACCATGCGCGCCTGTTCCGCCGTGGCGATGCCCGGCCGCGCCAGGACAACCGCCTCCCAGCGCTCACCTCGGTCCGCCCTCAGACCGCGCGCCACCCTTTGCGCATACGTGTCGTCGAAGAGCACCCCGGCGCCGTAGGTGAACGAGTCACCGACAAAGACCGCGCGATGAACTCCGGGGGCCTTCTTCGAGTCGTGCTCGACGTCCCGATATCCCGCCCGATTCTCGGGGCGAAACGAGGCGCCGCCGCGAACCACCGGATAGCCCCCGCGAGGGAGCGCAACGGGGCTGAAAAGGCGGACGAGGCCCTCGAGGGCGAGGAGTCC
>JANNJB010000685.1:0-3483 GCA_031405615.1 Vicinamibacteria bacterium
CGGGAGCGAACCGCGAGAGCAGGCCCGCGTCGACATCCTCGCGCACGTTGGTGGCCACGAGCTGCCCGGACTCGTCGAAAAGCTCCAGGTCGTTCGAGACCAGGGCCGCCACCCACGAAATCGCGGCGTCGGAGATGGCGAGGGGACCGGGAACCTCGGCCTCCTGAAAAGCGGAAAGGTCTCCCAGCGACTTTCGCGCAATGGCCGCGATACGCCTGGCCTCGGTCTCGGTTTCCGCCACCAGGCGCTGGGCGACGAAATCCCGTACGAGGGTCTGAAAGAGGAAGAGCGACAGCGCGGACAGAGTCAGGAAGGCGACGAAGAGGCGAACCGAGTGCCTGCGGAAAAGGCCCAGTGTCACGGCGCGGGCTCGTGTCGCGTTGCCGAACCAGGCCCCGAGCAGAAGAGCAAGGATCACGAAGCCAAGAGATTCGCCGAGGGTGCGCACTCCAGTGGTCCGGCCCGGCCCGCTCAGGGCCGCTCCGGGCAACTCGAAGACATAGGTGCGGCCCTCGATCGCGATATCGATGCGGACACCGGCCGAGGCCGCCGCGGAGAACGGAACCGCGACCTTCGGGTCCGCGGTCAAGGCGCCGTCGGCTCCTCGGAAGCCCACGAGCCTCAAGCCCTTCTGATCCGAGAGTCGTCTTATGGCAAGGGGCAGGTTCGAGACCGCCCCGATCCGGACCGCGCCGAGAAACTCCCGCGAAGAGAACAAAAGACGTTCGGACACGAGCCCCGGCGCCTGGGCGAAATCCGCCATCCCCACAAGGGCCGTGGTCCTTGACCATGCGCTCGTGGCGGGGAGAGGCGGCTTGGGTCCCCTCGGAATATCGCGGGCGTAGCGGCTCACCACGCCGCCCGAGCGGTCGATGATTTCGACAAATGAAGGCAGGAAGGGTTGTGAGAGAGCGGAGTCGGACCACAGATCGAACGCGAGTTCCTCGGTTCCGAATCGTCCGGCCGGCGCCGTTTCAAACAGGCGCGCCTCATCGATGATCCGCTCGGTCGATTCGAGCGTCTCCTCCAGGGGGCGAAGATGGGCGCGAAGAACCGACTCAGCCTCCCGACGCATCGTCTCTCGAAAGGCGCCCCGCGCCGCGAACTCGGCGACCAGCGCGGTCACCGACAATGCCGAGAAGAGGCATACAAGAAACAGCAGGAACCGGCGTGGTTCAGTAAACCCCCGCCGGGCGAAGCGGTGAGCGGCGACCAGGCTGAGGATGAAGAAGAGGAACTGCACGAGAGGAAGGGTGGGGAGCGCTTTCAAGGTTCCGACGTCGTCGTGGGCAGTGACACCGTGCGGAGGCACGCGGGCCAGGGTCAGCCCAAGTGCCGAAACACTTTCACCGCTGTGGTCGCTGGACGAGGACTCGGGCCGATCGGAGTAGTCGAGTCTCAGCTTCCGCAGGGGATCGAGCGCGTCCACGACTTGAGGCTCGTCATTCTCGTTGCGGCGGGTCTCGAGCAGCGGCACGGTGACGAGGACGAACCAAGGTGAAGGACCCTTCTCGGTGACCACCAGGGCCGCGCGCGACCTCGTCGCGGCCACGAATCGCACCGGGGTTGCGGGGTCGACCTCGGGCAGGCGCAGGGGATCGAGAGGGGCGCCCACCCACGCGACCCGGCGGCTGTCCGCGTCGTACACGCCGATGCTCGAACCATCGTGGGGATCGAGCTTCAGCAGGACGGCGAAGATCTCGGCGCGAGAGTGTTCGGGCCGAAGTGCTATCGCCGCGGACCTCGCGAGGCCGATCGACCGGTTGAGCAGAACTTCCGCGCGTTCGCGAGCCGCCCGGAAATCGTCCCCGAAAACGGGGGCGGTGAGGCTCAGGACGAGCGCCATCGGAAGAAACGCGCGTCTCACATCCGGTAGAGCATCAAATAGACGACCACGCCGGTGATCGAGACGTAGATCCAGATTGGGAATGTGACGCGGGCGATCTTCCGATGCTCGGCGAAGCGGCCGCCGAGCGCCCGGCGGAGCGTGGCGATGGCCAGGGGCGCGGTCAGGGTGGCGAGCACGGTATGGGTCAGCAGGACGCCCAGGTACAGCAGGCGGACCGGCCCCGTGCCCTGGAACTTCACCGAGCCGACCTGGAAGTGATACGCGAGGTAGCTCAGGAGGAACACCACCGAGCAGGCGAAGGCCGCCAGCATGAAGCGCTTGTGGACCTCCTTCCGGCCTCGCTTGATGCTGAGATAGCCGTTCACCAGACAGATCGCGGAGGTGAGGTTGAGCGCCGCGTTTATCGCGGGCCAGAGAGGTGTGGTCATGTTCGATTGAACCGGGCGCGAATGTACGCACGCAGATCGGGCGAGAGTATCCAGGCCGCGGCCAGGGCAATGCCGTAGGGGGCGAGGGCGAGACCGACGATCGCGTAGTTCATGGCCTCCCGGACCTGAGCGGGCGCCGCGTTCACCGCGTCGCGGCACAGGGCGCACTGCGCGAATGCCGGGTCCGGGCTCACGCACAAGAGGGCGGCAGACAGGAGCGACGAAGCCAAGAGGCCTCGACGCACCGCGGCTCTGGTTTCGGTCACAGCCCGCGCACCGACAGAATCAACACGGAACGGCTCTCGATGACGAGGACGACAACCAGGGACAGGAACAGGAAGGTGATCACCGCCGCGGCGATGAGGCCCGAGCGATGAGTCCGCTTGAGCTCCATCCACTCGAAGATCAGCAGACAGGCCTGGCCGAGGCCGGCGGCGATCACGACCAGCGCGGCGAAGGGCCGCGAAGGACCAAAGGCCACGGCCACGGCCGCGACGATGACCAGGAACCCCCGCACGAGCAGGCCGGCAATGCTCCGGTTCGTCGGCCAGTAGGGTCTGAGGGGATCGATCATGGGCGGCTCAGATGAAGTAGAGGGTGGAGAGGATGAAGATCCAGACGAAGTCCACGAAGTGCCAGTAAAGGGCCACGCTCTCGAGTCGCTTCTCGTCGTTCTGGGTCCCCGAAAGCAGGAGCCACAACATGAGCGCAAGACCGAGGAGCACATGAAGGCCGTGGAGCCCGGTGGCCAGGAAGAAGATCTGCATGAACGTAGCCGCGCCCCACGGGTTCGAGACGAGCGGCAGGCCTTGCGACTGGGTCAGCGCGCTCGCCGCCCCTGAGACCTCCCACCATTCGTAGACCTGAATGCCCAGAAACACGGCGCCCGCGACCAGGGTTCCCATCAACCATCGGCGGCAGAATTCGCGGTTTCCCCGACGGAGTGCGTCGAGGGATTCGTTCAGCGTCGCCGACGAAGCGATGAGGATGAGCGTGGCGATCACCACCGGGCCCAGGGCCATGGCCTCGCCCGGCCGGGGCCAGGGAGCGATCCCGCCGAAGCGAAGGAAAAGGCCGGCGGCCAGGATGGACCCGAAGAGGAAACCCTCATTGATCAGAAACGCCCAGACCGCGAGCCGATGCGGGGGCCAGCGCGCGATCGGGACGGTGCGGGAGGGGATGGTGGCGGTCATCGCGGGAGGAAGA
>JANNJB010000686.1:0-2044 GCA_031405615.1 Vicinamibacteria bacterium
GTCCAGCGGGCTTCCTTGGGAACCCAGAAGATGCTGGAGCCGCGATACTCGTCGGGATCCTCGGGGTCGGCGCCCTGCTTCTTCTGGGCTTCGAGTTCCTTGTGCTTTGCTTCGAAGGCGTCGGAGATGTACTTGAGGAAGATGAGGCCGAGGACGACGTGCTTGTACTCCGCCGCGTCCATGTTGTTGCGGAGGGCGTCGGCGGCAGCCCAGAGCTGGGCTTCGAACGAGGCGTTGCTCGCGCCTGCGGCTTGCTTCTTCGACTTCGTTGCCTTGGCCATCCTGCCCCTGATGTCTCCCGTCTGTATTTCGAATGCGCGGACATCCTAACGCGGACCCCGGTGCTTTGGGGTCCGCTAGCGACACGGCCATCACCGTCGCGTGAGTGCGGTGAGTACAGCCATCAGGCGAAGGAGGGTGTCGCGAGCCTCGCGGCTGTTGGGCGGGGCGGATTCGAGTTCGAGGAGATCGAGAACGGCGAGGCATTCGAAGGCGCTGCCGCGCGCGATCGCGTAGTGGCGAGCTTGATCCCGAGGACCGGAACGGCCAGCACCCTCCGCGACATTGAGGGGGACGCTCAGACTGGCCCGGTCGAGTTGGTCGGAGAGTTCCGCGCGGCGGAGCGGAAGCCAGCGGACCACGTGACCGCGGAATGCGAGCGCAAGTCGGTAAGCGTCAAATCGATGGAGAGAAGCGGTTGGCGCGACGCTTGTCACGGGAGCAGTGGTGGGCATAATGGATGGAGACCTTTCCGGGGTCGCGAAGTGCGGCCCTCACCAGGAGGGGCCGCACTTGAGAAAGTCGCAACCTCCTTAGCCCCACCGCTGCGTACGGTGCATGCGGCGTGACAGCCGCGTCGAGGTGCGCGTTGACGCTCGGGACGGAGAGTCGCGAGCCGAGGACTGCTTCGTCGGAAACCCTTCGATGGCCTCCTCGCAGTGACGGATGGGACGTAGACGTGACCGGTCCGTCGTCACGCGGCAACGCGAACGTGAACGTGGACGGCGTTTCGCGGTCGCTAACGGGAGTTCGCGCTAGGTCCCCGCTTCCGCTCGCAAACGGACTGTGCTGCGCGGGGATGACGAGAGGTCCAATCGGCGGATAGCTGGGAGTATCCGGGTGCGCGGCTACGTGGCCGTGGACGTAGACGTGAACGATCCGTCGTGGGGCAACAACGTCAACGAGCCGTCGTAGCGCGGCTACGTGGACGTGCCATCGTGACGCGGGAAACGTGAACGTCAACGCGAACGAACCTTCGTGACGCGAGTTACGTGAACGCGAGAATCAGAACAGGGGCTGGTAGCGAGGCTTCCAGAGCCGGTCGTAGGTGAGGCCCACCCGGAGCATGAGGCTGAAGCCGGGCGTGCGCGTCTGGGCCGTGGCGCCGCGGAACAGGAAGCCGTCGGCCGCGACGGAGAGCGACAGCTCGTCGAAGAGCGGGAACAAAACTTCGTGCACCATGTTGTAGCGAAGGCTGAGGACGCTCTCATCCGCGTCACCGGTGTAGGCGAACCAGGTCACCTCGTTTCGAAGGCGGTAGTTGAGGCGACCGCCCCGGCCGGCCTGGAACTCGGCGCGCGCCGAGGCCCCGGCGAGGAAGGTGTGGCGCGACAGATCGGTCTCCGCAACGAAGCCAAACTCCAGGGCGCGCCACTTCGGCCCCGGCGCCTTCATCACGCCGATCACCCCGGAAAGCGCGGCCTGCCGAGGGTTCGCGCCTACATGCTGGGCAACGCGGTCGACATCAAAGACATCGTGATCCGCTCCGGCCTGAAAGACGGCGAAGGCGCGTACTTCGACAAGAAGGGCCAGCCGCTCGTCACGTCGGCGCGTTTCGTCAAGGCCTTCGAGCTCGCCAAGGCCGCGCGTGTGGCCGGCATCGACGGCAAGATCGGCGCCTGGTCCAACGAATGGACCGAGGGCTTCAAGCGCGACAAGATCGCCTCGCAGATGATGGGTGCCTGGCTCAACGGCCACCTCACCAACTGGCTGGCCAAGGAGTCGGCCGGCAACTGGCGTTCGGCGCAGCTGCCCAACGGTTCGT
>JANNJB010000687.1:0-4457 GCA_031405615.1 Vicinamibacteria bacterium
ATACGCATCGAACGGCGAGTTCTGGGGGACAAAACCCTCCTCGCGTCTGACCACCATGATCTCCCCGGTCTGAACCGCGACCAGGTTGTCGGTGAGCTGGCGCGCGATGCCGTCGGACAGGCCGCTGCCGAGGATCAAGGCGGCGGTGCCGAGCGCCATGGTTCCTCCGGCGAGCGCATTCCGGCGTCGCGCTCGGAGCAGGTTTCGAAAAGCGATGCCGAGCAGCCTCATATCCCTCAAGCTTAGTCACCACCGGCGTGAACCACCTCGGGAACAAGCCGGGGAAGGGCCCCGTATCATCCAGTACCAGTCATGATCGTAGACTTCGTCTGCCTGACCAGATCTGCCCCGCCTAAAGCGAAGAAAGAGCCCCCCAGGAGATTTCTGCATGCCGCATCCGTCCTGACGTTTGCGACCCTCGCCCCCGCCCAGACCGTGGATGAGATCCTCGCCAAGAATTTCGATGCCAAAGGCGGCCTCGCGAAGATTCGCGCAGTCAAGTCAATGCGGGCGACGGGAAAGATCACGCTTGGACCGGGAATGGAAGCGCCGGTCGTCATCGAACAGATGCGCGGCGACAAGGTGCGGATGGACATCACGTTCCAGGGAATGGTCCTGACTCCCATGGTCCTGAACGGAGGCACGGGCTGGAAGCTCATGCCGATTCAGGGGAACCCGAATCCCGAGGCCCTGTCGCCCGAAGAGATGAAGGACGCCCTCGAACAGGCCGACATGGACGGTTTCTTCGTCGACTACAAGACGAAGGGTCACACCGTCGAGTACCTTGGCAAGGAGAAGGTCGAGGGCACCGATGCCTACAAGATGAAGGTCACGCTGAAGAGCGGCGACGTCCGCACCGTCTACATCGACACCGACAGCAATCTCGAAATCAAGCTGGAGTCCAAGAGCACGCGACGCGGCGCCGAGGTGGAGGGCGACACCAGCCTGGGCGACTACAAGGAAGTGGATGGTCTTATCCTCGCGCACTCGATCGATGGCGGCCAGAAGGGCTCACCGATGCGTCAGGTCATCACCATCACCAAGATCGAGATCAATCCCAAGCTGGACGAGACCCGATTCGTCATGCCGGCAAAGAAGGAAGCGCCTGCGCCCACCCCCGTCAAGTAGCGCCCGCTTGCCCCACGCGACAGGTTCCCCAAACGGCCCTCTGCGAAGGGCCGTTTTCGTTTTTCCGTTCTTTGAAGGAGACGTTCCATGAAACCCTCGTCCTTCGTCCCCCGGGCTTTCCTCTTCCTGGCCTTCGCCGCCTTCGCTCCCGCCCAGGAGGTCAAGATCGACTCCGACACGTTCGGCGGTCTCGAGGCCCGCAGCATTGGTCCCGCGGTCATGAGCGGGCGCGTGTCCGCGATCGACGCGGTCGCCGGCGATCGGCTCACCATCTACGTGGGCGCGGCCGCGGGCGGCGTGTGGAAGTCCGATGACGGCGGCGTCCGCTTCAAGCCGGTCTTCGACAAGTACAACCCCTCGATCGGCGACATCGAAATCGATCCCAGGAACCCGAAGACGATCTGGGTGGGCACCGGCGAAACCTGGGTGCGCAACAGCGTCTCCGTGGGCGACGGGATCTACCGATCCACGGACGCCGGCGACAACTGGCAGAAGCTCGGGCTCGAGAAAACCGAACGCATCGCGCGCGTGGCGGTTGATCCCTCAGATTCTTCGAAAGTCTTCGCCTGCGCGCTCGGCCCACTCTTTAACGACAGCGACGATCGCGGCGTGTATGTCACGAAGGACGCGGGCAAGACGTGGGAGAAGACCCTGGCCGGAGCTCCCGACACGGGCTGCGCGGATCTCTCCCTCGATCCGAAGGACGGAAGGATCGTCTATGCCGCCTTGTGGCAACATCGCCGCTCGCCGGATTTCTTCACTTCGGGCGGACCGAAGAGCGGACTCTTCAAGTCAACCGACGGCGGAGTTACATGGCGCAAACTGACGAAGGGCCTGCCGGAGGGCGACCTCGGCCGGATCGCCGTCGAAGTGTCGCCCGCGAAGTCGACCGTGGTGTACGCGTCGGTCGAGGCGAAGAAGACGGGTCTCTATCGTTCCGAGGACGGTGGCGAGACCTGGGCCCTCATGAGCACCGCCTCGGTTGTGGCCGGCCGGCCGTTCTACTACTCGCGCCTTGTCGCCGATCCGATCAATCCGAACCGCATCTACAAGATGAGCACGGTGGCCGCGACATCCGATGATGGCGGCAAGACGTGGAGCGGCCTCTCCGGCAACTTCCACGTGGACGTGCATGCGCTGTGGGTCAATCCGAAAAACACCGACCAGCTGATCATGGGCTCGGACGGCGGCGCCTACCTCTCATGGGACCGCGGCAACCGGTGGCTCTTCGTCGAGAACCTTCCTCTCTCGCAGTTCTACCACGTGGCCACGGACATGGAATTTCCTTTCAATGTCTATGGCGGGCTTCAGGACAACAACACCTGGTGGGGTCCGTCGCGGGCCAGCGGTCCGATCGGGAATCGCGACTGGCGATCGCTCACCGGTGGCGATGGTTTCTGGGCCTTCCCGGATCCTCTCGATGAAGACCTCGTCTACAGCGAGTACCAGGGCGGCAACGTCTTCCGCACCAGCCGGAAAACCGGAGAGACGAAAGACATCAAACCCTCGCCGGTTCAAGGCGACCCCAAGTACCGCTTCAACTGGAACACTCCGATCCATCTCTCACCCACGCAGAAGGGCGTGATCTACATGGGCGCGCAGTTCCTCTTCCGATCCGCCGATCGTGGAGAGAGCTGGCAGAAGATTTCGCCCGATCTCACCACCAACGATCCGAAGCGCCAGAGGCAGCAGGAGTCGGGCGGTCTCACTCGGGACAATTCCACCGCCGAGAACAACACCACGATCTTCGCGATCAGCGAATCGCCGAAGAACGGTTCGGTGATCTGGGTCGGAACCGACGACGGCAACCTTCAGGTCACTCGTGATGGCGGAAAGACCTGGACGAACGTGGCCGCGGCCACCGGCGTGCCGAAAGGCACCTGGGTGTCGCGCGTCGAGGCCTCGCCCCACGACGAGGCGGTGGCCTTCGCCGCTTTCGACGGGCACATGACCGGCGACATGAACACCTACGTGGTGAAGACCACCGATTTCGGCAAGACCTGGACCTCACTTGCGACCGCGGATACCAAGGGCTATGCGCATGTGGTGAAGCAGGACGCGGTGAATCCGAATCTGCTCTTCCTCGGCACCGAGACCGGTCTCTTCCTTTCTATCGATGGCGGCAAGCAGTGGGCGCAGTTCACGAGCGGCCTTCCCATGACGCCGGTTCGCGATCTCGTCGTGCATCCGCGCGATCACGATCTGGTTATTGCCACCCACGGGCGTGGCATCTATGTCGTGGACGACATCACGCCGCTTCGCGCTCTCACCGCGGAGATCCTCAACTCCGACTTCGCGTTCCTGCCCACACGTCCCGGCCAGCTTCTGATTGAAGGCGGCGGTTTCGGCGGTGTCCCCTGGCAGGGCGACCACGAATTCGCGGGCAACAGCCCGGATGGAGGTGCGGCGATCGTTTATTTCTCGAAACGCCGCCACGTGGTCGGCGACTTCAAGTTTGAAGTCCGGGACAACGCCGGCAAGGTCCTCGCCACGATTCCCGCGACGAAGCGCCGCGGAATGAATCGGGTTTATTGGTCCACGCGCGAGCAGGCGCCGAGGTTCGCGGCGGGTGCTGGCGTGATTCCGAGTCTGGGCGCGTTCTTCGGCGCGCGGGCCACCGCGGGTCGGTACGACGTGACCGCGATCAAGAACAAGGACACCCACAAGGCGCAGGTGACTCTGGTGGGCGATCCGCGCGTGACCTACAGCGCTCCCGATCAGGCCCTTCAGCTCGAAACGGCGGCGAAGCTCTTCGCGTCGGTGGAGCGTCTCACCTGGCTCGTCGAATCGATCGCCGACCTGCGCGATCAGGCCAACGACCGGCTCGGCAAGCTTGGTCCGAAGGACGCGGCACTGTCGAAGAGAGTCGCCGCCTTTTCGGCGGGTCTCGAGGCTCACCGTGTCAGCCTGGTGGCGCAACAGGAGGGTGAGGGTATCTCGGGGGAAGAGAAACTTCGAGAGGAGCTTGGCATGCTCTACGGGAACGTCAACGGCTACAACGGTCGCCCCACTCAGTCACAGCTGAATCGCATGGCCGCGCTGTCGAAAGACCTCGACGCCGCGTGGACGAAGTTTGGCGGCGTTTCGAAGGAAACGGGTCTTTTGAACGCCGAGTTCGCGAAGCGAAAACTCGAAGCCATAAAGCCGATGACCGAAGAGGCCTGGCGCAGGAAGTAGAGCCGCATGAAAAGCCGGCTGATCACGGAAGGGCCGGAACGCACGCCCAACCGGTCGATGCTGCGCGCGATCGGCTACACCGACGACGACTTCCAGAAGCCCTTCGTCGGGATCGCCAACGCCCACAGCACCACGACACCGTGCAACGCCGG
>JANNJB010000688.1:0-2057 GCA_031405615.1 Vicinamibacteria bacterium
CCGCATGTCCGATCCAATAGAAAACCAGCCGCCCGACTTCGAGTCCGGAGGTTTCTCTCAGTCGTCCCTCTCGGACCTCCCCTCCGAAATCGCCATCCTGCCGCTTCGCGACACCGTTCTCTTTCCTGAAGCCGTTCTGCCGCTCGCGGTCGCCCGTGATGCGTCCGTCACCCTCGTGAACGATGCGGTGCGCCAGCAGCGCACCATCGGCGTGCTCACCCAGAAGGAAGCCGGGGTCGACGATCCCGTCGAAGCCGACCTCTTCGCCGTCGGCACCCTGACCCACATCCACAAGATGTTCAAGTTCCCGGACGGCACGCTGCGTCTCGTCGTCCAGGGCGTGGGCCGGTTCAAGGTCCTCGAGATCACGCAGTACCGGCCCTACATCAAGGCCCGTATCGAAGTCCTCAGGGATACGGACTCGGCGGACAAGCAGGTCGAGGTGAAAGCCCTCGCCCAGGCCGCGCTTTCCATGTTCCAGAAGGCGGTCGATCTCACCCCGAACCTGCCCGATGAACTCAAGAACATGGCGGCCCGTACCACCAACCCGAGCCATCTTGCCGACTTCATTGCGTCTTCCCTGCCTTCGCTCACCAGCGCGCAGCGCCAGGAGCTGCTCGAAGTCCTCTCCGTGCACGAGCGTCTCGAGCGCGTGAATCGTCTCCTTGCGAAGGACCTCGAGGTTCTTGAAGTTGGTTCGAAGATCCAGAACCAGGTGAAGACCGAGCTGCAGAAGAACCAGCGCGAGTACTACCTGCGCGAGCAGATGAAGGCGATCCAGAAGGAACTCGGCGACGGCGACGATCAGCAGCGCGAGATCTCGGAGCTTCGCGAGAAGATCGAAAAGGCGGAGATGAGCGAGGAGGCGAAGAAGGAAGCCGTTCGCGAACTCGACCGCCTCAGCCGGATGCCCCAGGCCGCGGCCGAGTACACGGTGACCCGCACCTACATCGACTGGCTGGTGAGCCTCCCCTGGAACAAGCGCACCGAGGTCGAGCTCGACATCCAGAAGGCGAAGGATGTTTTAGACGCCGATCACTACGGCCTCGAAAAGGTCAAAGACCGCATCCTCGAGTACCTCGCGGTCAAGAAGATGAAGCCCGACGTCAAGGGCCCCATCCTCTGCTTCGTCGGCCCTCCCGGCGTCGGCAAAACCTCGCTCGGCAAGTCCATCGCGTCAGCCATGGGACGCAAGTTCCACCGGATGTCCTTCGGCGGCATGCGCGACGAGGCGGAGATCCGCGGACATCGCCGGACCTACATCGGCGCCCTGCCCGGCCAGATCATCCAGGGCCTGCGCCGCTGCGAGAGCAAGAACCCCGTGTTCATGCTCGACGAGGTGGACAAGCTCGGCCACGACTTCCGCGGCGATCCCGCGGCCGCCCTGCTCGAAGTGCTCGATCCCGAGCAGAACAACAGCTTCAAGGATCACTACCTTGATGTCGCGTTCGACCTCTCGGAAATCGTCTTCATCACCACCGCGAACGTGCTGGACACCATCCCGCCCGCCCTGCGCGACCGTATGGAAGTCATCCGCCTCGCCGGTTACACCGAGGAGGAGAAGCACCAGATCGTCCGCCGCCACATCATCCCGAAACAGCTCGAGAACCACGGCCTGACCGCGGAGCACATCGCCTTCGGCGACGACTCCATCGTCAAGCTGATCCGCGAGTACACGCGGGAAGCGGGCCTGCGCAACGTCGAGCGCGAGACCGCGAGCATCATCCGCAAGGTGGCGAGGAAGCGCGCCGAAGGCGCCACGGAGACCATCGCGATCACCCCGGAGAAGGTCGAGGAGTTCCTCGGCGCTCCGTTCTTCGAGAAGGGCGAGATCGAGGAGAGAGCACTCATCCCCGGCGTCGCTCTCGGCCTGTCGTGGACGCCGTCCGGTGGCGACGTGCTCTTTATCGAGGCCTCGCAGATGTGGGGCGAGAAGGGCCTCACCATCACCGGTCAGCTCGGCGACGTCATGAAGGAGAGCGCCACCGCGGCCCTGAGCTGGGTGCGTTCGAACGCGCGTCGCCTCGGCATCGAGGACTCGTTCTTCGAGCGGGTGG
>JANNJB010000689.1:0-7778 GCA_031405615.1 Vicinamibacteria bacterium
GTGCGCGACTTCATCCATGGCTGGTTCGAGGGCATTGAGATGATGCGGCGCGATCCCGCGAGTTCATACGCGGTGGTGGGGAAGGCTCTGAAGCTCGACAACGAAACCGTTTCCGGCATGTTGTCCGGTTTGAAACTCACCGCCTTCGCCGATAACGCCCAGTTCTATGGCCTCACCGGCGGGCGCGCGCACTACGAGACCCTCTTCGACACCGCGTTCGTGATCTGGCGCAAGAAGGGCCTTGTCACCAAAGCGGTGAACGCCAAGGACTGGGCCGACACGCGCTTCATCTCCGCCCTTGCGGCAGCGTATCCCGGCGAGAAGGTCGAGGAGGCCAAGGTCGCGGCCAAGGCTCCGTCGACCCAGGACCGGGCGATCATCAACAAGCAGATCGACATCCATTTCACTCCCGGATCCGACCAGATCATGCCCGGCTCCTACTTCGTCCTCGATGCCCTGGGCGACACCATGACCTCCTTCGGCGCCACGTACCTCCGCGTTGAGGGCAACACCGACTCCACGGGATCGGCGAGCGCCAACATGACTTTGTCCGAACGGCGCGCGGCCGCGGTGAAGAAGTACATCCTGAGCAACTTCCCGAATATCGAAGCCAGCCGCTTCCAGACGATCGGTCGCGGCTCATCGCAGCCGGTGGCGAGCAACGAGAGCGAAGCTGGCCGCCAGCTGAATCGGCGCACCGAGATCAAAGTCGTCCTGGCCCAGTAGGACGTCCTTCTTCTCCGCCAGAATCTTCGATCCAATGTTCGGCCTGAGAACCAACCTCCCCCAGGGCACGTCCTTCGCCCTGGGGCTGGTTTCGCCCATCGTTCTCTTCGGCGCGTGGTGCATCCTGTCGTATGGAGGTTTCGCGCCTCCCGACTTCCTGCCCTCGCCCACTGAAGTGCTCCGCGGAATCCTCCAGCTCTTCATCGAACACGACCTGTGGAGTGCGATCCTCATCTCGTCGCGCCGCATCGGGATCGCGTTCCTCCTGGCCTCGGCGGTCGCTCTGCCGCTCGGCGTCTTGATGGGCTCGTTCGAAGCGGTGAATCGGCTGTTCGAGCCGGTGGTGGCGCCCCTGCGCTACATGCCGATCTCGGCGTTCATACCCCTTCTCATCCTCTGGTTCGGGATATACGAGAAGCAGAAGATCGCATTCCTCTTCCTCGGAGTCTTCGTCTACCTCCTTCCGGTCGTGGTCACCGCGATCCGGGCGGTGCCTGAAGAACTGGTGCAGACGGCTCTCACTCTCGGCGCCTCGAAGTTCCAGGTGATCCGCACCGTTCTGGTTCCCGCGGCGCTTCCCGAGATCTGCGATTCCTTCCGGGTCATGAACGCCATCTCGTGGACCTACGTGATTCTCGCGGAGGCGGTCAATCCCGAACACGGCCTCGGCTACATGGTCGAACTCGCGCGCACGCACCAGAAGGCGTCGTGGTCGTTCGCCGGCCTCTTCGTCATCGGCGGCATCGGTTTGATCACGGATGCGGCGATCCGGATCTTCTGGAATGTCGCCTTCCGCTGGAAAGAGAAGACGACGTGAACGGGCAGGACCCAAGCGTCCCATCGCCGCGCCCCCAGGCCGGCGAGCCCGGCACCATCGCGGTCACGGTAGGCGAGGGCGTCGCTCAGGCGACCTATCGTCCCGAACTCAAGGCGAAGACGCCGAAGTTGAGGCTCACCGGAGTGTGCGTGACTTACGTCGGTCGGGACGGGCACGACACCGAGGCGGTTCGCGACGTTTCCTTCGAGATCGAAGACCGGCCCGGGGTGGGCGAGATCGTGGTGTTCCTCGGTCCCTCGGGTTGCGGCAAGTCCACGATTCTCAAGGCGGTCGCGGGCCTGTTGCCGCCGACCAAGGGCACGGTGCACGTGGACGGCGAACTGGTGAAGGGCGTCGGCCGGGACCGGGGCATGGTGTTTCAGGCCTATACGTCGTTCGGCTGGCTGACCGTGCGTGAGAACGTCGAGTACGGTCTGCGGCTTCGGGGCGTTGCCGCGAAGGAACGCGAGGAGCGCGCGAACAAGTATCTCAAGGCGGTTGGCCTCGCGGACTTCGCGAACCGGTATCCGAAGGATCTTTCCGGCGGCATGAAGCAGCGCGTGGCTCTCTCGCGCACGCTGATCAACCAGCCGCGCCTGGTCCTGATGGACGAGCCCTTCGGGGCCCTCGATCCCCAGACCCGATGGGGAATGCAGGGTCTGCTCCTCGACATCGCGCGCACCGAGGACAACACCACCATCTTCATCACTCACGACGTCTCCGAGGCCGTCTATCTGGCGGACACGGTTTACGTGCTCTCGTCCCGGCCGGCGAGGATCCTTCACCGCGTGAACGTGCCGCAGTTCGCAAGCCGCGAGATCGCGATCAAGTCCTCCTCGGAGTTCCGCGCGGTCGAACGGCAGCTGCTGGACCTCCTGTACGCACCATCCTGAGCAAGGGGCCCTGGTCCGAAACCGGGCGCCGCAGGAGTGTTATCGTGCCGCCATCCAAGCCCGGGAGGAAATAATGAGCAGAAGTCTTTTCCGTTCACGTTTGACAGGAATGCTGTTGTTGGCCGCGGCTCTCGCCGCGGGCGCTTCCGCTCCGGCGGCTGCCCAGACGCCCGGCGACCGGCCGATGCTTACGGCTCGGGTGAGCCGATGGCAGGGCGCCCCGGTGAAAAAAAGGAAAGGGCCGAAAGGCTTCGACCTTCAGTTCCGCCTGGTTGGCGCTCGATTCGACGGCACTTTTGGGGTCCAGGGTGTGCCGCAGAGCGTGCCCGAAGCCGAGGCCTTCGATGCGCAGCTCCGGCTCTACAACATCGGCTCCAAGGACATCAAGGTCACATCCGTGACCGTGGTTGGCGGGGGGGCTTCGCTCACCACTGAACTCGCGGTCAAAGAAGTCGATCCCAAGTCCGTCGAGACCCTCGCGACCTTCAAGATCCCCCCGCAGTCCTCCGCCGGGTCGAGCTTCCTCATCACCGTGACCCTGAGCAACGGCGACAAACACAGCGCCACGCTCACGTTCTCAAAGCCCGCGTAACTGAATCCGGCAGAAGTAAGATCCGGGGCTCCGCTTTGAGCAGCCCCACTTCCCGCCCGCGTGTCGTCGTCCTCGGCGGAGGGCTCTCCGGGGCGTCTGCAGCCCTCACGCTTCAGCGGTCGGGCCGCTTCGATGTGTGCCTCGTCGAACGCGCCGCCACCCTCGGCGGCCTGGCCGGCAGCTTCGAGCGCGAAGGACGGTTCTACCCCCTCGGCTATCACCACATCCTTCACCGCGATAAGACCCTTCTGCACTTTCTCGAACTCATCGGCGCCATGCCGAGAGTCCGGTGGCGGCGGATCAACATGCTCTTCCGGATCGAGGGACGGCTCTACAACCTGGCGAAACCAGCGGACTTCCTGGCCTTTCCCATGTCGCTGGCCGACAAGGCCCGCTTCACGCTCATGATGGCGCGTGCCTTCGTCAAGAGCGACTGGTCGGACTGGCAGGACCGAAGTGCGGTTGACCTGCTCGATTCCTGGTCCGGCCCCGGCGTGCGCAAGGCCCTGTTCGAGCCGCTCACCCAGCTCAAGTTCCAGTTGCCCTGCGAAGAGGTGAGCGGGGCCTGGCTGGGCGCGCGCCTTCATCATCGGGAAGGTTCGGCGGCGCTCGGGTACATTCCGGACGCGAACTGGACGACGGTGTTGTGCGAGGGCGTCACCCGGCTGGTCCTTGAGGCCGGCGTCACGATCCGGACCTCCGCCTCGGTGTCCGCTCTTCACCGGTCCACGGACCGGGTGAGGTCGGTCGAGCTTGCCACCGGTGAGATCCTCGAAGCCGACCTCGTGGTCAGCACGATTCCCGCCGAGATCTACGCGAGCATCGTCCCCGAAGATTCGACCCCTGAGATGGCCCGCATCCGCTATTCGGCGCTCATCTCGGTGATCTGCGCTTCGAAGAAGCCGGTGTCCCCCGACTTCTACTGGATGAACCTCGCCTCTCTCGACCGCGCCGCCTGCGGCATCTTCCTCCTCAACTCGCTCAACCCGACGATCGGGGAGCCCGGCGGATCGGTCGTGAACTTCGTGACCCACCTCAATCATCGCGGTCAGCCGTTCTTCGCGAAGTCCGACTTCGAGCTTCTCGAGGGCTATCTCGAGGATTTTCGGCGGATCTTCGGTTTCGACCTCGATCCCTACTGGACGAACATCGCGAGGATTCCCCTGTACTCGCCGGTGTTCACGAAGGGGTATCGGAATCCGCCGCCCCGCTCAACGACCTACCCGAACGTGTACTTCGCCGGGAACTATCGGACGTTTCCCTCGATCGTCTCCACGGGCACCGCCCTGCGCTCAGGCCTCGACACCGCCGAGGTCATCCTTCGCGACCACGCCGGCCCGCCCACGTCTTAGCCCAGAGACTCCGCGGTCTGTCGTGCGGCGGCGCGCGCCGCCCGGACCGGGCAGCTGTTGATGCCGAGCATCCGATTGAGCGCGCAGCGGCAGGTCAGGAGATTGGCCGCCATCACCGCGCAGAATGCGGCTCCGATCCCAACCGCGCCCATGCGGCTCCCCACCTGGGAGACCAGAAGGATGAGGCCGGCCGCGGGAATCAGCATCAACCCGGCGTAGTGCGTTTTCTGGAGGAAGACGAGCCCCGCCATGAGGAAGAGCGTGCCGAACATCGCGACGAGCATGGAGGCGAGTTTGAGATTGCTCTCGCTGACGCCAAGGGGCGGCAGGGCGAGAATGGTGAGTGCCGTGGTCACCGCGAGGGCGAACCGCCTTGCCTGGAGGTCGCCGCCGACCTCACCCACGTTCACGGCTTCGGGTGTCTGGTTCTTCTGGTTGCTCATCATTCCCTCGATCAGTTGCGGAACTTATCAAGGGCGGATCGATTGGCCCAATCAAGCGGGGGAGCCGGGAGGCGCCGGACCCTGCGCAGCGGGCTCGGAGTTGGGCTCCTTGTCCTTCTTATCCGTCTTGTCTTTCTTGTCTTTCTTCTCCTTGCTCTTTTTCTTCTTCTTCTTCTTCTTTCCGCCTTCCCGCGAGGCGAAGATCTGCCCCGGCAGCTGGCCAAAGCGGTAACGCCACATGAGGTAGAGCGTGGTGGTCATCACGAGCGACGTCCACACCGCGATCGAATAGGCGCGCGAGCCGCAGGCCATGCCGATGGCGATCGCGAGGAAAACGTAGACCGCGTCCTTGGCGTCGTCGAGGGTGTTCCGGAAACGCACCGCGGCGACCACGCCGGCGAGGCCGAAAGCGCGGGCCAGGTCGCCCGAGATCACCACCATCACCGCGGTCACGACCATGGCGAGCAGAACGATGGTCTGGCCCAGCGATGGGTCGAAGAGGTCGTCGGCCTTGGTGACCCGGTACACGATGGCTATGGGCACGCTGAAAAGGAAGGCGTACAGAAGCGAGAAGAGGATGTTGAGGGCGTTGTCGAACTCGGCCGCGCTGTCCAGAACCTGCCGGACCGCCTCGGTCATCTTCGGGAAGATCGCGAGGTCGAACTGGGCATTGAGCTCGAGCAGGAACGAGCGGACCAGGAGCAGGAACAGGAAGAGCAGGCCGTAGTAGGCGAACAACTGCCGGCCCTGCATCGCCTGCGGCTCGGGATCCTCGGGGGACTCTTGCGGCGGGGACGGCGTTTCAAGCATGAAGATCCGCCATTAGAACCCGAATCCGGCCCGGAAGTAGAAGCGCGTCTTCCCTTCGCTGCGCGCCGCGGCCAGGCTCACCGTGTTCTCGGGCTTCAGGATCGCGACCCACAAACCGCCGCCTGCGCCCGTGTGCCATCGGTCCGAGGATTCACCCTTCGAAAAAACCCGTCCGACATCGGCGAGGGCGAATACGCCCACGTCGCTTGGCAGAAGGAGCCGCACACGGCCGAAACGAAGGCGCAACTCACCGCTCGCAAACGCCGCGCCATCGCCCGCGAAACGCTGAGGTCTGTGGCCCCGCAGTGTGTCGGAGCCCCCGATGAAGGCGGCGTCCTGGAAGGGATAGCGCCCGAAAACCCGCTTTCCGCCCGCCCGGACCGCGAGGGTCGGCCGCATCGGAAGCGAGGCGCGGAGAAACCCGCCCGCTTCGGCATGGACCTCGCCGAAGGGGTCCGAAACGCTCCAGGCCTTCGGGAAGAAGCTGCCCCCGAGCTGAACCCTTCCGCCTCGTCCCTTTAGGAACCCCTTGTCGGTTTGGCCGAGGCTGAGGTCGACCCGGGGCCCGACCTTCCCGAAGCCGCCGAAGCCATAAGGCCGGACCGCTGCCGCGAAACTCTTCCGCTCCGGCTCCTTTGTGTACTGCGCGAGGGCGCCTATGGAGACGTCGAAGGCCCCCGCCTTGAACTGGTACTGGGGTGAAAGAGAGAACTGGTTCTGAACGACCTCGAAGAACTCCTCGTCGCCTTCGCCCTTCGTCTCGTTTCCGAAGCCATAAAAACGAATGAGATCGAGTTCCGAGGCGCGTGCGTGAATCCTGAAGCGGGCCGCCTGATTCTGACGTACGAAATCGCCCCGGTACTCGCCACGAAAACCGCCCAGTCCGGTGGCGTAGCCGGCGCCGATGACGTGCCGCCGGGAATAGGGATGGTGGCGGAACTCGTACGTTGTCGACGAGAGGCTCCCGCCCACGAAGACGCCCAGGTCGCCGCCTGCGCTGAGCCAGGGGAGGAAGAGACGCTGGCGCCCCCAGTCACGGTCCGGGTTTCCCGAAGGGTCAGTTGGATGCTCGTAGGGCCGAGGGTCGATCGACGTGCCGAAGCCCGTTTGAACGCGCGTCTTCCCGCCCTCGTCGTAGAACTGCGTCCAGCCGGCCCGCGCGTCGTCGAGCGAGTCCTCGCCCTTTCCGCCCACCACGCGTACGGTGATCGCAACGGTGCCTTCCTCGCGGACCACGCGATCGTCGCCGCCCTTGAGGTGCAGCCGGATGTAGCGGGTCTCGCGCGGATCGAAACGGCGGAAGAAGGTCGGCTCGCCGTCCTTGTTGACCATCCGGACCTGGATCAGGCGGCCTTCGGAGCGGCTGATGAAGACCGCATCGTCCTTGTCGGAGCCATGAATCTCCACGTCGTCGGCGATCTGTTCGTAAAACTTCCGCGCCGCCTCCGGCAGCCTCTTGAGGCGAGCTTTGAGCGCGAGCGCGGTCCGGCCCGCCGTGATCTGGCGGTACTCCTCCGGGAGCCGGTTCACGGCCTCGTCGATGGACAACTCGCTGATTCTGGCCTGAATGCTCCGAATCGCCTCCTGCCACTGGGGCCACTCGAGTTCCGCGAGATGACGGCGGTCGACGAAACGGCCCTGCCACGTGAGACCGAAGATGTTCGGATACCGGGGTCCGAAATCCACGAGGCGCGGCTGGCTCGGACGGATCAGCGCGAGAAAGAGCCCCGAATATCGGACGAACGCCTGGTCGCGATCCTCGGGGACGGGCTGCCAGAGATCCGTGCCCTTAGGGCGCGCCCATTGCCACTGGTCCTTGTGGCGATCGAAGTCGTTGATGAGGAGATCGAAAAGGCGGGCGCGCAGCAGAGCCTGAGCGTCGACCCTCTCCTCGGGGTGATCGTCGAGCCGCTTCCACAGCTCCACGGTGTCGAGCAGCTTGTGGAAGTCCTCGAAGCCCGGGGTCACCGGTTTCTCGGCGCGGATCTTCTCTTCGATGAAGCCGAGTTTCCCGCCGAACTCCTTGCGGAATTCTCCGAGCCGCTCGTCGTCGGGCAGGAGCACCAGCCGGTGTCTGGCGCCCAGGATACCCACGGCCGAGAAGAGCACGGCCAGGATGGGCATCGAGACGATGCCGCCCAGGAA
>JANNJB010000690.1:0-2349 GCA_031405615.1 Vicinamibacteria bacterium
CGCGCTCGCTCGGCCTCTCGTACCGCCAGATGCTCCGGGAGGTCCAGCTGCCGCAGGCCGTCCGGAGCGTCATCCCGCCGATCGGTGAACGCGGTGGAGTTTTTCGTGACCCTCGCGGCGTCCGTCACCTTCTTCGTGACCATCGGCCTGTCGAACTGGCAGATGATCCTGGCCCTCGCCCTTGGCGGCCTGCCCGCGGCACCCCTCGGCGCCTGGGTCTGCAAACACTACCCGGTGAAGCGCCTGATGGTTATCGTGGGCCTGCTGGTGATCGCACTCAGCCTGAGGACCTTGCTCAAGACGTTTGGAGTCCTCTAGCGGTTCCCCGCCGCCCCCACTACCAAGGTAGTTGGACACCCACGTCACCCCGGCGCGACCCTGTTCGTTTCGGCGGGGGAGTGCCAACTCCGTCTGAGGGCAAAGCCGGGGCCTAGCGCGCGCTGTCCGTCCGCGTTCCGCGAAACCCTCGCCGTCTCTAACGGCTCGCCTTGCCGCCCAGGCTCGCATAGGCCACGGCGACGAACTGCTCGGGTTTCAGAAAACCCTTGCCCCATTTCTCATCGAAGGCCTGAGTCGGTTTTGCCGCTTGAACTTCGGCGAGCGTCTTGCCGGCGGTGATGAGGGGCTTCATCTTGTCGCGCACGCCCGCGAGCATGTCGCGGAAGGCCGCGAGGTCCGCTTTCTTCGCCATGGGGCCGTGGCCGGGGATGATCTGCGTGGTGTCGTTCGAAAGCGCCAGCATCTTGTCCGCGGCGTCGATCATGCCGTCCACGGAGCCACCGGTCGACGCGTCGATGAAGGGATAAAGGCCGTTGAAGAAGAGATCGCCCATGTGGATGACATTGGCCTTCTTGAAGTGCACAACGGAGTCGCCGTCGGTGTGGGCGGGAGGGAGGTGGAAGCAGTGGATCTCCTCGCCGTTTAAGTGGAAGGAGACGGAGTCGGCGTAGGTGACCACGGGGAGCGCGGCGGCGGGTGCGGCGGGAACTTTTTGGTTGAAGGCCTCGAGGAACTGTTCGACGCTCATCCGCTTCCGCACGTTGTCGTGGGCCACGATGATCGAGCCCGCGCCGCCGAGGTTCTCATTGCCGCCGGTGTGGTCGCCGTGCCAGTGGGTGTTGAGGACGAAGCGGATCGGCTTGTCGGTTATCTGGGCGACCGCGGCCTTGATCTTCGCAGTCATGGGGGCGTATTGGTCATCGATGAGGAAGACGCCATCTTTGCCTGAGGAGACGCCGATGTTTCCGCCCGCGCCGAAGAGGACGTGAAGACCCTCGGCCAGCCTGGCGGATGTGATTTCGACTTTGGAGAGGTCGGGCTGGGCGTTCGCGGTGAGCGGCAGCGAGAGGGTGAGGGCCAGGCAGGAAAGTGGGATGCGCATTTGGGGGCTCCGGGGAATGTGAGGTGGCAGTAGGGTCCGAGGGTCGCTTTGTCGCTTGGAGTTCGAATGGCTCCTGCTTAGAAACCCGTTCGAGTATGGCTGATTTCAGGCCCTTTTCTGAAGTTGGCGATTGGCCCAGGATGTAGCGTCCCCGGCGCCGCGAGCCCACCGCAGCGCCGGTCACGCGGGCCACAACTACCAAGCCTGACGAAGATCGCTTCGCTCCCCGCAAACCGTCGGGTCGCTCGCGATGACGATCTGGGGTTTCTCTCCCCAGTCACGGACCTTGGTCCGTGGGCCGACTCGCGATGACCGCGAGAAGGCATGGGAGGCTCGCGGTCAGCGTTTATCAGATCGCGGTGAGGACATCTGAGCCGGTGAGGATGTAGGTCTTCCCGGCGGGGAAATCGCGGACCAGCAGGGCCGGGGTCTCCGGCGTGATCATCGGGGCGAGGAGCGTCACCGGGGTTTCGATGTCGATGAAGCGGAACGCCTTCTGCATGATCTTGCTCACCGCCTCCTGCCGGATGGTGGGCTTTTGAATCATGCAGGCGTAGGCATGGGTTTCGCTCAGCGACCCCACGATGCGCTCATCCTGCTTCACCGTGATCTGAGAAAAGTTGTTCTCGGCCATGCGTCGCAGGGCCTGTTCCACGGTGTCGTTGACCTCAACGCCTATGAGGTCCGAAACACTCTTGTTCTTCACCAGGTCGCGCGCGGTCGGACCCGCGATGGTCTCGTAGCCCATCGCCTTCATCCAGTCGGGGTTGAACATCTTGCCGAGGTAACGCGTGCCGTGGTCGTGGAAGATGACGACGACCGTCTCACCGGCCTTGAAGCGATCCTTGAGCTGCAGCAGTCCCGCGATCGCGGAACCCGCCGAGTTGCCCGCGAAGATCCCCTCCTGACGGGCGATCTCCCGCGTGTAGATCGCGGCGTCGCGGTCGGTGACCTTCTCGAAGTGGTCG
>JANNJB010000691.1:0-2166 GCA_031405615.1 Vicinamibacteria bacterium
CGGCCCCGAGATGTTCGGCGGCGCGATCAACGATGCCCAGGCCCATCTCGAGCGGACTCAACCGAACATCTTCAATCCCAACGGATCGTTGAGACTCGATGAGATCGAGTACACCAACCTGCTCGCAAAGACCCTTATGCAGCTGAACCCGGGTATGTGCGCGCGGGGCGGCGGCCAGAACGGGGAGTCCATCTCCAAGGATGAAGTCGCCATCAAGCTCACGAACGACCTGTCGCAAAACGTCGATGTGATCATCGGCAGCAGCCACGTGCCCTACATCGGCGGCCGGCACACCTGCCGCCCCGCGAGCTTCTAAGACGTCGAACCTTCGGGCCCAGTCGAACAACGCCGGCGAGAAATCGCCGGCGTTTCGCATTCAGGGCGCCGGACAGACCGGCGCGAAGCCCTCGTAGAGCGGGGGTGCGGTGAACCCGAGATGCCCTGACTGATCGAGCGCGGACGGCGCCCAAAGGAGCGCCAGGGCGACCGCAAGGCCCGCGAGCAGGCCGCGCCGGACGCCCGAAAGGGGCTCGCCGCTCGACCGCTCGAAGAGAGTCGCGGCCAGGATCATAAAGGCCGGCAGCACGGGCAGGCGATAGCGGGAAAAGCCGTGGGTCGCGATGTGCAGAACCAGGTACGCGCCCAGCAGGCCCAGCAGGAGGACCATGTGCCGGTCCTGGCCAGGGCGCGCTCGGGCGATGGCCGCCACCGACGCCATTGCGATCAGAATCCACGGGACCAGGACGATCAGCGCGGCCCCTCGGTAGGTCGTGCACGCGACCTCGCCGTAGGCCCCGCGGCGGATGTGGATGAGGGCGAGCGAGTCCAGTTCCGCGAGCCTTGGTCCCTCGTCGCGGATCTTTTCGAAGATCCAGGCGGGCTGCCGCTCCCAGATGACCTTGAGCCCCGCGGACCGGGCCCACTTGTACTGGTCGACCTTTCCCTCGTTCGCGTAGTACTCGTTGTAGACCTCGTTCCTCGAGAGCGGTGCGTTGCCTTGATAGAGGTTCAGTCCTCCGCCCGTGGAAACGGGAATGAAAGAGTCGAATTGAATCCAGTTCCGCACCGTCCAGGGCAGGACCACGGCCAGCGAGCCTGCGAGGACGAGCCCGGCAAGAGCCCCACGGCGTGGGCGTCTCGCGAACACCCACCACGCGCCGAGCGGAAGAAGATAGAGGACGGTTTCGCGGGTGAGGATCGCCAGACCGAAAAGAACCCCCGCAGCCATCGCGGCCCGACGCGAGTCTTCCTGATCCGCGACCAGAAGTCTCTCGACTGCCCACCAGACAAGGGAGAGGAAGAGGGTTTCGCACCAGAAATGGGCCGAGTACCAGATCATCTCGGGATAGAAGGCGGCGAGTCCCGCCGCGACCAGGCCAGCGCGCGGGCCGGATACCAGCGAGGCGACCCGGAAGACCGCGGGAATCAGCAGGCTTCCGATGAGCGCCTGGACAACTTTTATCGCCAGGAGGCTTCCAAAGATCGCATCGAGAGCGGCCAGGAAGTATGGGTAAAGGGGCGGATGGAAGATCGGGTAGTTCGAGAAGGGTGAGAAATCCGCCGCGGGAATCCGGTTCAGGGCCATGAGCCACATGGTCTCGTCGGCAATCGGGCGGGTCTGCGGCTCAAGACCCACGAAGGCCAAACGAAGCGCCGCTCCCGCGCCCCAGAGGGCGAGAAGCGTTCGGCCGGGTCGTGCGATGGTCGCTAAGTTCGGGCCTTTGGTCACGGGAGATGCGATTATCCGCGACGAGGCCTCCCAAGCACTTGGCGCGATACCGGAAACGAGTCCTAGAATCGTGGGCATGAGACTAGGACGCGTGTTCTTTCCCGCCCTGCTTCTGGGCGCGGCGCTCGGGGCGTACTTCGGCAGAGACATCAAGGACGCGGTGTCCCGCCCCTCAGTGGCGGAAGCCCAGACCCGGCCCGCAAGCGCGCCCCGCGAGCGAAATCTCGACGCCGACGAGCGGGCGACGATCGCCCTGTTCAAGGACTCGCAGGCCGCGGTGGCTTTCATCACCACCACCGAGCAGAGGGTCGACTATTGGAGCCGGACGGTCTCCGAGCAGGCGACCGGCTCGGGCTCCGGCTTCGTGTGGGACGACAAGGGGCACATCGTGACCAACTTTCACGTGGTCCAGCCGGCGTTGGGCTCACGGTCGGCCG
>JANNJB010000692.1:0-2125 GCA_031405615.1 Vicinamibacteria bacterium
TTTCGGCTCATCGCCAGACGGGCGCCTCGCTCGTCTCGGGGCTGCGGCAGACTTTCACCACGGACTGGTAGTATCCGCCGCCCATGAAACCCTGCACTGCCAGCGCTCCCGCGCGCGTCGATATCGCCGGCGGCACCCTCGATATCTGGCCCCTCTACCTCTGGCACCACGGAGCCCGAACCGTCAATGCCGCGGTGACCCTGCGCGCGACCACGACCGTGACGCCCATCGCCCGCGGTCTCGAGATCGTGTCGATCGATACGGGGGCGCGGGCCTCGGCGGAGCACATCGACGCCATCGACGCGCACGATCACACGCGTCTGGTCGTCCAGATCCTGAAGGCTCTCGGGGTGAGCGCGGGCCTGCGGATCGAGACGACTTCGCGAGTTCCCGCGGGTTCGGGCCTCGGCGGTTCGTCCACCCTCGCGGTCACGATCGCGGCCGCCGTGCTCGGCTCGTTGTCGCGCGAGGTCTCCCGCCGCGACCTCCGCCAGCTCGTGCGCGATGCCGAGGCTCAGGTGATCCTCGTGCCGACCGGGATCCAGGACTACGAAGCCGCGATCCACGGGGGCGTGCTTGACATCGCCTTGAACCCGGGCGAGATCGAAACCCGTCGTCTCGTCGAGGACGAGAGTTTCGTCGAGGAGCGGATTCTCCTCGTCGACGCCGGCATCACCCGTTTCTCCGGCCTCAACAATTGGGAGATGTTCAAGGCTCAGGTGGACGACAGCGGCAACATCCGTGAACTGTTCGCGGAGATCGTGGCCGCGGCGCGTGAGGCCTGCGTCGCCATCACCACCGAAGACGAACTCGCCTTGATGCACGCGGTGACCCGGGAGTGGAAGGCGCGGCGCGCGCTCGCCCCCGGCGTCGCCACTCCCGAAGTCGACCGGATCGTGGAGATCGCGATCGCGCAGCGTGGAGCGGCCAAGGTCTGCGGCGCGGGGGGCGGCGGCATCGTTCTCGCGCTGGCTCCCAAAGAGCATCGTACGGCCCTTGTGGGGGATCTGAACCGGCAGGGCTTCAAGGTCCTGGACGCCAAAGTCGACCGCGTCGGCCTGCACGTCAAAGCCGAGACGGTATAATCCCCGGCTCGCCTGCCCACGAAGCAGGCAGGAACCAAGGAGAGAAGACAATTTCCACGATTGCGGCGACCCAACTGAAGCGGGGCATGGTCATCATGTTCGAGAAGAACCTCTCGCGCGTGGTGGAGACCATCCACAAGACCCCTGGCAATCTCCGCGGTTTCGTCGCGGCCAAGCTGCGCGACCTCAAGACCGGGGCCATCTTCGAGCATCGTTTTCGCTCGGTGGACATGGCCGTGCGCGCCTATCTCGAGGACACCGAGATGGAGTATCTCTACTCCGAGGGCCAGATGCACCATTTCATGAACAACGAGAGCTTCGAGCAGATCGGCCTTTCGGACGAGGTCCTCGGCGACGCGGTGAACTACCTGAAGCCGAACCTGAAGCTGAAGATCGAGATGTACGAAGGCACCCCGGTCGGCATCGAACTGCCCATGGTCGTCGAACTCAAGGTCATCGAGACCGAACCTTCCATCAAGGGCGCATCGGTTTCGAACCAGAGCAAACCCGCGAAGATGGAGACCGGCTTCATGGTCAACGTGCCCCCGTTCATCTCCGAGGGCGACGTGATCCGGATCGACACCACCGAAGGGAAGTACATCGAGCGCGCGAAGTAGCGCGTCCGATCTCCTCCCCAAGCAAGAACGCTGAAACCCATGGCGCCTCCGAGACACCGGCCCGAATCCGGCTCGATCGAAGTGATCGTCGGCAGCATGTTCAGCGGAAAGAGCGAAGAGCTCATCCGCAGGCTGCGCCGCGCGGAGATCGCGAAGCAGAAGGTTCAAGTCTTCAAGCCGAAGATCGACGATCGCTACGCGGTCGACCATGTCGTTTCCCACTCGGAGATGCGCATCAAGTCGGAGATCGTCTCCCACGCGGCGGAGATCCTCGGAAGCCTGAAGGCCGACACCGAGGTGGTGGGGATCGACGAAGGCCAGTTTTTCGACGGCAGCCTCACCGAGGTTGTGCAGGCCCTGGCCGACAAGGGCGTGCGGGTGATCGTGGCGGGCCTCGATCAGGACTACCTGGGCCGGCCCTTC
>JANNJB010000693.1:0-7621 GCA_031405615.1 Vicinamibacteria bacterium
ATTCCAGCGCCCGCCGCGAGTCCGGCGCCCGCCGCCAGTCCGACACCGGCTATGTCTCCGGCGCCTTCGCCCAGCGCGGCGCAAACGCGGGCGGAGCGGCGCCGCGAACGGGACCGACAACGCGATCGTACGCTCGCCGCCATCGTGGCGCGCACGCCGGCGTTCGTGATGCCTCTGATCAAGTTCCTCGAGTTCGCCGCGATCGTGTTCTTCGGGTTCCAGATGATGCTGACCTACGCGATCGTACGGCTCGAGTTCGAGCAGCACTGGTACATCGTCACCGACCGGAGTCTTCGCATCCGCACGGGCATCCTGCGCCTTCAGGAATCCACCATGAGTTTCGCCAACATCCAGCAGGTGGAGATCCGGCAGGGGCCGGTTCAGCGCCTGCTTGGTCTCGCCGATGTGCACGTCCGCTCGGCGGGCGGCGGGGGAGACATGGCCCATGCCGAGGGGCATGGCGCGGAGAAGTCGCTGCACCTGGGGATCTTTCAGGGAGTCGACAATGCGATCGAGATTCGTGACCTGATCCTCGAGCGGTTGCGGAGGTTCCGGGAGGCGGGGCTCGGCGATCCGGAGGAGGGCCGTGCCGCGGACGCGCCATCCTCGGCCTCGGTCGAGGCCGCGGTCAGGGAGCTCCTCGGCGAGGCCCGCGCCCTGCGTGGGGCCCTGCTCACCAACTCCTGACCGTCTTGATAACCTCCGCTTCATGACAATCATGGAGAGAGTGACCGCCGATACGGTGACGGCGATGAAGGCGAGGGACCAGCCTCGCGTGGAGACCCTGCGTCTCCTCAAGTCCGAACTCAAGAAGAAGGAGATCGACAAGCGCGCCCCTCTCGATGAGTCCGAGGCCCAGAAGGTCGTGGAGACCCTCGCCAAGCAGCGCCAGGACTCAATCGATCAATTCGCCAAAGCGGGCCGCACCGAACTGGTGGAGAAGGAAAAGGCCGAACTCGTAATCCTGAACGCTTTCCTTCCCGACGCCGCGACCGACGAAGAGATCCGCGCCGAAGTCGACAAGGCCGCGACCGCCCTCGGCGCGCCCACCGCGAAGGACATGGGTGTCGTGATGAAGGCGGCGATGGCCGCCCTCAAGGAGACCGGCAAGATCATCGACGGCAAAAAGGTGAGCGAAGCGGTCAAGGCCCGCCTCGCCTAGCCGCAAAGCGGAAAATCATGGGACGAGAAAAGCTGACCCGCGCCTCCACGCGCGTCATGGCCGGTTTCGACGGGCACATCGCGAACGACCACGCGAAGCGGTTGATCCGCGATTTCAGGGTGCAGTCGTTGATCCTCTTCAAGCGGAACGTGGACCGGCCGGACCAGGTCGCCGAACTCATCCGTGAACTCCAGCTTCTCGCCATCGATGCCGGCTACTCACGGCCGCTTCTCATCGCCATCGATCAAGAGGGCGGTCGCGTCCAGCGCCTTCGCGCGCCGTGGACAGTCTGGCCCCCGATCCGGCGCCTCGGTGAACTCGACTCCTTGGAACTCACGCGCGACATGGCGAAAGCCATGGCCGCGGAACTCAAGGCCTGCGGGATCGGCCTCGACTTCGCCCCCGTCATGGACGTGGACACGAATCCCCAGAACCCGATCATCGGGGATCGGTCGTTCGGCCGCGACCCGGAGCAGGTGGCGCGCCTCGGTGTCGCATTCATCGAGGCCCTCCAGGCCGAAGGTGTGGCTGCCTGCGCGAAACACTTCCCGGGCCATGGCGACACCGACAAGGATTCGCACCTCGACCTGCCCGTGATCGAGCACTCGCGCTCGCGCCTGAGCGATGTCGAGCTTGTTCCCTTCCGGAAGGCCATCGCGGCGGGCGTCGCCACCATCATGACCGCCCACATCGTCGTTCGTGAGTTCGACGAGAAAGTCCCGGCGACGCTCTCACCGGACATTGTCTCGACCCTCCTTCGTGATGAACTCGGCTACCTCGGCGTGATCGTGGCGGATGATCTTGAGATGAAGGCGGTATCGGCGAGCTGGCCCTACGCGATTTCCGGTGTCCTTGCGGCGAAGGCCGGTTGCGATCTGCTCCCGGTGTGCGAGCATGAGGAAGCGCAGGTCGCGGTCATCGAGTCGCTGGTTCGCGCCGAGGAGACCGGGGAACTGCGCAAGAGAGATATCGAAGATTCCCTTCTCAGGATCGAGGCGATGATCGACAAATACACGCTTCCATATTCGGAGCCTGTGCCCCGGTTCGCCGTGGCCGCGGCGGGCACCACGGAGTCGAAACTGCTCGCGGCCCGCATCGGCGGAGTGCCGGTGTGATCCGCCCCAAAGCACTCGGCCCGGGATCGCGGGTGGCGGTCATCGCCCCCGCCGGCCGCGTGACCAAGGCCCGCCTCGACGAGGGTCTCGACTGTCTTCGGTCGATGGGCTTCGAGCCGGTCCCTGGAGAAAACGTGCTGAAGCGCAATCTCCACCAGGCCGGTCTCGACGACGAACGCCTCTCTGATCTCATCTGGTCGCTGACCGATCCCGAGATCCAGGGCGTCATCTGCGCGCGCGGCGGGGAAGGGGCGACCTCGCTTCTGCCCTGGCTCGAAGCAGCCAGGGTCGAGCCGCGTGTGTTCTGCGGCTATTCGGATGTCACCGCACTTCATGCCTGGCTGCAGCGAAACGGCTGGGTGACGTTCCATGGGCCCATGGCTGCGGTGGAGATGGCGAACGACGGTTTCGACATGAACAGCTTCATCGGCGAGGTCACCGGGGTCAGGACCGAACACTCGATACCGCTGCGTTTCCTGAAATCGGGCCAGGCCGAAGGGGTGCTCACCGGCGGATGCCTCTCGCTCCTCGCTTCACTCGCCGGCACCGAATGGTCCCTGCCCTGGACGGGCCGGTCCATTCTGCTCATCGAGGACGTGGGCGAGCCGCCCTACAAGCTGCACCGCATGTTGACTCAGCTTCGCGACTCCCAGTCGCTGCGCGACGTTCAAGGGATCATCTTCGGAACCATGTCGAAGTGCGAGGCCGCGGCGGACGACGGATTCACCCTCGACGAAGTGCTGCTCGACGCGCTCAAGGGGTTCGAGGGCCCGATCGCCATCGGGCTTCCCATCGGCCACTGCGAACAGCCGGTACTCACCCTGCCCCTCGGGACGCGGGCGCTCCTGGCCCCCGAGGAGCCCCAGCAGGGAGGCTCGGCGCCGGCTCCGCTCACCGGCCGGCTGCACCTCACCGAACTCGGTGTGACCGAGGAGATGGTGGTCCTGGACTAGCCCGCCCGCGTGAAAATCCACATCTCCGGCGTTTGCGGCACCGCCACCGCCTCACTCGCGGGCCTTCTGATGGCCAAGGGCCATCGGGTCACCGGATCCGACCAGGATGTCTATCCGCCGATGTCCGATGAACTCGCGCGGATGGGCGTCCCCGTGAGTTCGCCCTACGCCGAGGCCAACATCCCGGCCGACGTCGATCTCGTGGTCATCGGCAACGCCTTATCCCGAGGCAACCCCGAGGTGGAGGCGGTCCTCGACGCAAAGCGGCGCTACACGTCCCAGGCCGCCCTTCTCGCGGACGAGTTTCTCCGCGACCGGGAGTCGATCGTGGTGGCGGGAACCCACGGCAAGACCACGACCACGGCGATGTTGACCCACGTTCTGAGGCACGCGGGCCTCGATCCTTCCTTCCTCATCGGCGGCGTGAGCCTCGACCTCGGAACGAGCTATGGCCTAGGATCCGGCCGCCATTTCGTGGTGGAGGGAGACGAGTACGACACCGCCTTCTTCGACAAGCGGCCGAAGTTCGTTCACTACCTTCCAGACATCGCCATCATCGGCAATCTCGAGTTCGACCACGCCGACATCTACGCGGATCTGCCGGCGGTTCAACTCGCCTTCACCCGTCTGATGTCGGTGGTTCCACGTCGTGGTTTGCTGATCGCGGGAATCGAGAGCCCGGCCCTTGTCGACATCCTCCCGAAGGCGAAATCGCGGGTCGCCACCTACGCGCTCAGCGAGGTTGCGGAGGCGTCGTGGCGCGCCGTCAATGTCGACCTCTCGGCCAAAGGCGCCGCGTTCGATGTCGCTCACGACGGACGGAATCTCGGGCAGATCGCGATGAATGCGTCGGGAAATCACAACGTGCGCAACGCCCTCGCCGCGACCATCGCCGCGCTCGAGGCGGGCGTGCCCTTCGAGAGGATCGTAGCCGCATTCGCGGTCTTTCGCGGGGTCAAGCGTCGTCTCGAACTGCGCGGGCAGGGGCGAGGAGTCTTCGTCTACGACGACTTCGCTCACCATCCCACCGCGGTTCGCGAGACCATCGCCGCTCTGCGCTCCCGACTGGCGCCCGGGGAGCGGGTGGTGACGATTTTCGAACCCCGCTCCTACACCTCGCGCACGAAGGTGTTCGAACTGGACTTCGCGCGCGCCTTCGCGTCGAGCAACGAGGTGGTGATCGCGGGGGCCCATCTTCCCGGCAAGGTTCCGCCCGCCGAGCGGATCAGCGAGGAGACGCTCGTCGCCTCGATTGTCCGGGAGGGAGGACGGGCCCGGTTTATTCCCACGGTCGAGGGGATCGTCGCCGATCTGGCGGGTCGGCTGGGCCCTGGCGATCACGTCCTGATCCTCTCGAACGGGGGTTTCGGCGGGATCCACGATCGGCTGCTGACGGCCCTCAACCCCTGATTCCCCGCGACAGACGCCAGCGAATTGTGGTATGACAGTCGCAATCAAAACGTTGGGGATCGTCCCCGGGCACGGAACCTAAACAGATCTCACGAGGAGTTATGAGAAAAATTCTCGCCGCGCTAGCGGTTGTATTCATGGCCGTTTCGGCGTTCGCGCAGGGCGCCGCAGTTACGGGCACGGTCACCGACGAATCCGGCGGAAGTCTCCCCGGGGCCACGGTCGTGGTCAGCGGCGGGGGTGGCTCCAAGACCGGCTACACGGACTCCGACGGCAAATTCAGCATCGTTCCGGCCGGCAATGGCCCTTACAAGGTTTCGGTCAGTATGCCCAGTTTCGCGGCCTCGCACCAGGACGGTCTCGCGGCCGGAGCCGCGGTGACGTTCTCGCTGAAGATCGCGGGGCTGGGTGAGACCGTCGTGGTTTCGGCTTCGAAAATCGAGTCGACTCTCGCCAACGCCCCCGTCACCATGACGGTTGTCAGTTCGGCGACGCTGCAAAGCGCTCCCAGCTCGAACTTCGGCGACATCCTCCGCAACGTCCCCGGCGTGAACGTCATCCAGACGTCGGCGCGCGACGTCAACCTCAGCATGCGCCAGGGTACGTCGACACTCGCGACGTCCACCCTCGTGATGCTCGACGGTCGATCGATCTATCTCGATTTCTTCGGCCTCGTTCTCTGGGACCTCGTTCCGAGCAATCCGGCGGACATCAAGCAGATCGAAGTTGTCCGTGGCCCGGCTTCGGCCGTGTGGGGCGCCAACGCTCTCACCGGTGTCGTGAACATCCTCACCAAGACGCCGCGCGAGAACCCCAGCACCACCGTGTCGCTTTCGGCCGGTACGTTCGGCACCAAGGGCGGCTCGCGTGAGTCTTCGGGCTCCGGCAACGCCTTCGGCGCCGGCATTTCGTTCGCGAAGGCGATCAACGACCGCTGGTCGACGCGAATTTCCGCCGGCTACGCAAAGTCGGATCCCTATTCGCGGCCGACGGGCCGCGTTCCCGTGATTCAGGACCCGCGCGTCACCGGGACCTGCAGCGGCGTACCCGGCACCGCGAACTGTATCGGCGGCTCTCCGTATCCAATCGACAGCTCCAGGGGAAATCCCGGCACTTCGTTCGAGAACGATGGCACCGAGCAGCCCAAGGTTGATGTCCGCTTCGATCAGGACATGAGTGACGGCGGGCGAGTGACCTACTCCGCGGGCTACGCGGGGACTTCGGGCCTCATCCACACCGGCATCGGTCCGTTCAACATCCAGAGCGGCTCCTACCTCAGCTACGGTCGGGTCGGCTACACGAAGGGCGCCTTCAAAGTCGCGGCGTTCGGCAACCTCCTTGATGTCGAGGCCCCGAACCTTCTTCTCATCGACCCCGCGACCGGAAAGGGTGTGGCGCTCAACTTCAAGACCCAGACCTACGACTTCGAAGTCGGGCACTCCAGGATCGTCGCCGAGAAGCATGTCCTCTCTTACGGCGGCAACGTGCGTCGGAACCAGTTCGACATCACCCTGGCGCCGGGAGCCGAAGATCGCAACGAGTTCGGCGGTTATTTCCAGGATGAGTTCTTCGTCGACAAGTTCCGCCTCACGGTGGGCGGCCGCGTGGACAAGTTCGGAAACATCGACAAGGCGGTCTTCTCCCCCCGCGTCACCGCGATGTTCAAGCCGAGCGGCGACCAGTCTTTCCGCCTCTCGTACAACAAGGCGTTCCGGTCGCCGTCCGCGATCAACAACTACCTCAACCAGGAGATTTTCTCGCCGACCACGGTCGACCTTCGCGGGCTCTCCGCGGTGGCGCCCCTGGCGCCTGCCGCCCTTCGTCCGGCCATCCTGACCCCGTTCAACATCATCATCCGCAACGTGGGGAATCCGAATCTCAAGGAAGAGTCGGTCGTCGCCTACGAGGCCGCGTACACGGGAACGTTCAACGACAAGACCACGATCGGCATCGCGGCCTACCGGAACGAGACCGACGACAACATCAACTTCGCGACCGTGCTTCCCTCGGCGTCCTTCCCGCAAGGCATCCCGCCCTTCGACTTCTACACGACGGCGAACGCTCCCGCACTCCTCGGCGTCACCACGTCAGGCGTGCCCGTGCCCGGTTCGTTGATCGGCTTCCTGAACCAGATCGCCCCGCTCATCGGCCAGACCATCCGCCTGCCGCGCACCGCGTCGACGTACCTGAATCTCGGCCCGATTCAGCAGGACGGTCTGGAACTGTCGATCGACCACCGTTTCAACAACGCTTGGTCGGTTTCGGCGAACTACTCGTACCAGGCCAAGCCCAAGGTTCTCGCCGCCGCCGCGGGCCAGATCAAGTACCTGACCGAAGAACTCGCCCTTCCCGCGAAGAACCGGTTCAACGCGAGCGTCGCCTGGAGCGACGACCGTTTCCAGGGCACAGTTCAGGCGAACTATCAGGACAAGGCGCTTTGGACCGACGTCCTGACCTCCACGTACCACGGCTTCACCGAATCGTTCACCCTCGTGAACGCGAACTTCGGCGTGAAGTGGAACAAGGGGAAGGTCGTCACCACCATCAAGGGCACGAACCTGCTGGACAAGAAGATCCAGCAGCACGTGTTCGGCGACATCCTTCGCCGCGCCGTCAACCTCGAAGCGAGATTTACGTTCTAAGTTCGACGCCGTTCACCGCGTCCATCGCCCCCGGCCGAAAGGTCGGGGGTTTCGTTTTTGAGGTGAACTGAAGTCGCGGTCAGTAACGGGCTGTCGCGCTGGGCCCCCGCCTGCGCGGGGGTGACGTGGGTGCCCAATGTGCTTGATAGTTGGAATGGCGTGGAATCGCGTCGCCGCCCGACCGGGGCTACTACCCTGCTGTTTCTCCCTCACGTCCCCCCCGCGCAGGCGGGGGCCTAGCGCCACAGTCCGTTCGCGACCGCGACGTCCGCGTCTACGCGACGCTGTTTAGAAGAGGGTGTAAATAAACGGGGCCACGGCGGTGCCCTGGGTGAGGAC
>JANNJB010000694.1:0-7287 GCA_031405615.1 Vicinamibacteria bacterium
TTCCTGGGCGCCGATCTTGCGTCTTGAACCATTTGATCACTGGTCCAAAGCCCACTGGCTGTCGCCTCTTTGGTATTGAGCTCTTTCACGTCCTTGAGACGAACCCAGCCGTCCATGCCGTCTTTCCACGAATGTACACGCTCAGTGAGTTTTCCATTTTTTAGCATCTCGAGAATTTCAGCCTTAGAATAGGGTCCATGTTGAGCCTGGTTGAAAAAAAGAAACCACTCGGGTTGTTCGCTCTTTATTGCCGACTTTTTAATCTCGGGTTTGAAGGAATCACCGAGATCGTGGATCAGTTCCTTGTGACCAACGGCGCGCTTGTTCGACTGAATGACGCCGGGCGGGAGCATGGCCAGATCCGCGCGTTCAACAACCGAACCTTCGATGTGACGAAGGCCGTGCCTACCGTGGTTCTGCGCAACGAAGACTATGGCCGCATCAGTCGTCTCCTCGACGGGGGAGCGGTGGTCGAACTCGAGTTCAACATCGTCAATCAGACCTATCCCGAAGGGAAGACCTCTTACAACGTGGTCGCCGATATTCCGGGAACCGACCGGAAGGCCGAGGTGGTGATGCTCGGCGGCCATCTCGATTCGTGGCACGGCGCCACCGGCGCCACCGACAACGCGATAGGCGTGGCGGTGATGATGGAAGCGGCGCGGATCATCAAGGCGGCGGGTCTCAGGCCTCGCCGCACCATCCGTCTCGGTCTTTGGGGCGGGGAAGAGCAGGGCCTGCTCGGATCGAAGGCGTACGTGAAAGAGCACTTCGGAACCGCGGAGAATCCCAAGCCGGAGTTCGCGACTTTCAGCGGCTATTTCAACGTCGACTCGGGCACCGGACGCATCCGCGGCGCGAGCGTGTTCGGACCGAAGGAGGCCGGCACGATTCTCCGCGATGCGTTTTCACCCTTCGAAGACCTCGGCGTCCTCGGCGCCACCGCCACCTCGTCGCGGCGCGCGGGGGGGACGGACAGCACCTCGTTCAACGAGGCCGGACTGCCCGGCATCGGTCTTGGACAGGATCCGATCCAGTACAACTCGCACACCTGGCACACGAACCTCGACACGTATGAGCGCATTGTCGAGGACGACGTGATCAAGTCGGCGATCGCCATCGCGGGCGCCGTGTATCACGTGGCGATGCGCGACCAGATGCTGCCGCGCTTCCCGAAAGACAAGATGCCCGCGCCGCCCCCGCCTCCGACCCCCACTCCGACTCCGTAGGCGGTCGGGTCTAGGACACCGTCCGAACCGTCACACGTCTGCAGTCAGGCGCGCGCCCGCCTTTTCTAAGGTCGCTCCTCATGGAGATGCCGGTTCCGAATGTCTCGGAACTGGGCCATCTCACGGATAACGGAGCCTCCCATGAATCACGTTGCATCCCGCCCCGCGGTATTCGCAGCCGCGCTCTTTTTCACCGCCGCGTCTCCCATGTCCCACGCCGACGACGAGCGGCCCAAGGCGCAGATTCGGGTCGGGTCGCGGGTGCGGGTCACCGCAGCCTCACCCGCTTTTACGGGTTCGGTCACCGGCACACTGGTCAAGGTGGGCCCGGATACCCTGATGCTCGTGGACCCCAAGGAAGGCGTGGTCTCGGAACTCCCCATCGACTCCGTGCAGCGGTTTGAAGTGAGCCGCGAAAGTTCCCGCGCACGAAGGGGCTTTCTCATCGGCTCGGCTATTGGGGTCCTCACGGCGGTAGCGATCTCGGGTGACGAGACCCTCACCTGCAACGCATACAGCGAACCGGCGCGCGTGTGCGGCAGCTCCGAGAGGTTCGTTTACAGCGCTTTCGCGGTCGGCCTTTATGGGGGGATCGGCGCCTTGATCGGAAGTCGCCGGAAAACCGACACCTGGTCGGACGCGCCCATCGGCCGCGTCCGCCTGAGTCTTCGCCCCCTCAAAGATGGCGCGCGCGCCGGCTTGACCCTCACGTTCTGACCGCCGATTCCACCGAGACGGGCCGCCCGTTGGAACGTTCCACGAGACGGGGTAACATGCACCGCCTTCGGAAGCCTTCGCTTCCGGAAATCAGGAAGAACATGAGCCTGCCCCGCATTGGAAACGCCCCCGTGAGCTGGGCCGTCTATGAAGCCCACCTCCCGAATCCGCCCTTCGGCACGGTCCTTGACGCCATCGCCGAGGCCGGATACGAAGGCACCGAGCTTGGCCCCTACGGATATCTCCCGACCACGAAGGAATCCCTCGCCCCGGAACTCGAGTCGCGAAAGCTCACGCTCGGCTCCTCGTTCGTGCCGGTGTCTCTCGAAGACCCGGCCGCGCGTGAGGCGGTGATCGCTCACTCCCTCAAGGTCGCGAGCCTGCTCGCGCAGTTTGGAGTGAAGGAACTGATCGTGGCCGATGACGAAGACCCTGCGCGGGCCGCCGCGGCCGGGAGAATTCCGAAGGATGGTTCGAAGGGCTGGAGCGCTTCGCAGTGGGCGACCGCGGTCGAGACGCTCGAGACCATCGCGCGCCGGGTGAAGGACGCCCATGGTCTGAGCGTCGTGGTTCACCATCACGCAGGGACGTTCATCGAGACCTCCGAAGAGATCGACCGTCTCCTCGATGGCGCCCGGCCTGAGCTCGTGAACCTGCTCCTGGACACCGGCCACGCGGTCTATGGCGGCGCCGACCCGGTGGACATCGCCACGCGTCACGGCGCGCGTGTGAGATACGTCCATCTCAAGGATGCGGACAAAGCGCAGCTTGAGCATGTGCGCACGAGCGACATCCCGATGCAGGAGGCCTGGGAACGCGGCATCTTCTGCGCGCTGGGCAAGGGCGTGGTCGACTTCAAGAGCGTGTATGCGGCCCTCGCGAAACGCGGCTATGACGGATGGATGATCGTCGAACAGGACGTGGTGCCCGACGCATCGGGGCGGCTCAATCCCGACCCCACGGAGAGTGCGAGGGAGAGCCGGAAGTACGTGAGGGAGGCGCTCGGACTGTGAGCGGGAAACTGAGGATCGGCGTGATCGGGTGCGGAGGCATCGCTCAGATGATGCATCTGCCGACTTTCGCGGAGCGGCCCGATCTTTTCGAGGTCACCGCGCTGGCGGACATCTCCGAGGAAGTGTTGAACGCGGTGGGCGAGCGCTACCACGTGGCGCGGCGTTCGCGCGATTTTCGCGAGGTGGCGCAGGATCCAAACGTTGACGCGGTCTTTGTGTTGTCCTCGGGCCGTCATGACGCGGCTCTGGCCGCTGCTTACGCAGCGGGGAAGCACGTCTTCGTCGAGAAGCCCCTCGGCTTCGGCCGGCCCGAGACCGACGCGGTCGCCGCCGCTGCACGCGCCGCCCGTGGCTTGACCATGGTCGGCTACCACAAGCGCTTCGATCCGGCCTATCTCGCGGCGAGTGCCCTCGTTCGCTCGATGCCCGACCTTCGCTACGTCGAAGCGACGGTCCTTCATCCTGACGACGGCTCGTATCGCGAGCACCACGCTGTGCTTCCGTACCGCGACCCGGTTCGCCCGGGAACCAACGAGGCGCAGATGAACGCGGGGGCGCTGCGTGGCGCGCTGGACCCCGACCTGAAAGCGGGCCTCGATGCGACACTTCGTTCAGGTGCTGCCGATCACGAACGCGTGGCCGCGTTGATGTTGTGGCAAAGCCTCATCCACGACGTGAATGCCCTGCGCGGCATCCTGGGTGAGCCCGAGCGTGTGCTCTCGGCCGCGATTTGGAACGAGGGCATGGCGCAGCACTCGCTGACCGAATTCAAGAATCATGTCCGTGTGTCGATGAGCTGGATCTCGCTCCCCGGGGTCAAGCACTACGAGGAGCGCCTCCGTTTCGTGTCGCCGAACCTCCGCGTCACTCTGGTGTTCCCGTCGCCCTACATCCGTCACGCCCCCACGAAACTCGAAGTGGAACGCATGGACGGAGAGACGCTGGTCGTCGAGGATCGCGTGGTCAGCTACGACGAAGCGTTCCGCGCGGAAGTCCACCACTTCCGCGAAAGGGTGCTCGCCGGCAAGGCGCCGCGGCTCGGCGTGGACGAGGCGGTTGCCGACGCTCGCTGGATCGAAGCGATCGGACGAAGCTACGCTTCTGCGGCGCCTCGCGACGTGGTGTGAGCGTCGCGGACCGGGGCCGCTGACTACTTCGAGAGGGTTTTGATAAGTCGGTAGAGGAACTCGAGGCCCTCGAAGAACTGCTTCACGCCGACCCGCTCGTCGCGACCGTGGGCGCGGACGTCGTCCATGTCGCCGAACGTGCCTTCGATGCCGTACGTGGGGATGTCCGCGTTCCGCAAATGCAGGCTGTCGGTGGCGCCCGTGCTCATCACCGGCAGCACGACCACGCCCGGGAACATCTGCTTCACGAGCGTCTCCACGGCGTTCACCACATCGGGCCGGAGGGGAGAGGGCTTGCTCGGCGTCGCCTCGCTCACGAACGTGACGGCAATCCTCGGTTCAGCCAGGACCTTCACCAGAGTGTCCTTCACCGCGGCGGGTGGGACGCCGGGGAGGATGCGGCAGTTCACGTTCGCGGTGGCGAGTTGGGGCAGCGCGTTGTTCGCGTGGCCGCCCCCAAGTCGAGTGGCGACGCAGGTGGTTCGCATCAGGGCGTTCCAGTAGGGAGAAGCCGCGGAGAGCCGGGCCGCGGCGGCGAGGTCGGGCTTCGCTTGAGCGACCGCGCGCATGTCCGCGGCCAGGGCGGCGTCCGGCTCGATCGTCGCCGAGCGTTCGAAGTAGCCGCGCGTGACCTCGTTGAGCTCCATGGGAAATTCAAAGGCCGCGAGCCGGGCGAGTCCGCTCGACAGATGATGGATCGCGTTGTCCTTGATGGGCAGGGAGCTGTGGCCGCCCGAGTTCGTCACCTGGAGCAGAAAATCCTGGTACACCTTTTCGCTCGCCTGAATCTCGTTCGTCAGATATCTGCCCTTCCGCATGCTGCCGCCCCCGCCCTCGTTGATCGCGAATTCGGCGTCGATGAGAGCGCGATGGTTCTTGAGGAGCCAGGTGACCCCGTTGAAGTCGCCGCCTTCCTCGTCGGCGGTGAGGGCGATGATCAGGTCGCGTTCGGGTTTGAAGCTTTCGTCTTTGAGCCGGATCAGGTTGGCGACGATGTGAGCGGCCATTCCCTTGTCGTCCGACGTCCCGCGGCCGTAGAAATAGCCGTCTTTCTCGAGGAAGGTGAAGGGGTCGAACGTCCAGTCCTCGCGCTTCGCCTCGACGACGTCGAGATGCGCGAGCAACAGCACCGGCTTCCTGGCACCGGTGCCGCGCAGCCGGGCCACGAGATTCCCCTTGCGGGGATCGGGACCGATGACCTGAACGTCGCCATCAGGAAAGCCTGCGGCTCTGAGTCGCGCGGCGATGGCCTCGGCCGCGGTGGTCACGTTCCCCTGGGGTGTGTCGGTCGTGTTGATCTCGATGAGCTGTTTGAAGATCTCGCGAGCCCTCGCGTCGTTGGGGCCGGTCTGCGCCTGTGCGATTCCGGCAGGAAGGCCCAGCAGGATCGTGGCGGCGATGAGGTTTCGCATGAAGGGAAGAGTACAGGGATTTCGGGATCCCTATACTCGCAATCACCCCGAGGCCCATGGCGAGCATTGACGCGAATCCCCCCGAATTGTCGCCTCGCGTCCAACTCGTACTCGCCTCCCTCTGCGTGCTCCTCGCGCTCGAGGCTCTCTTCTTTGCTCCTGTGAACGCGGATGCCGCCTTCACCTTGCGCCAGGCCCGCGCGCAGTCGGAAGGGGCCGTGCCCTGCCGTGACTTGTTGTGTGAGTACACCCCGCTTGCGACCTCGGTCCTGGCCATCGCCGGTGGCGCGCTCATCCCCTCGATCCTCATCATTCAAGGAGCCATTCTTCTGTGCGCGGTTCTCACGTACCGGCTCGCACGCACACTCGGCTACGGTCCGCCTGCGGCCCGCGGGAGTTTTCTGCTCGCGTGGGCGCTCCTGCTTGCAAATGACGGGCGGGGGATCGAGATTGAGCCGTTCGCGGTGGTGTTCCTTCTGTGCGCCGCCAACACTTTCGCCGGGTCGAGGGATCCGTGGGCCGCGTTTCGCGCGGGCCTCTGGGTCGCCGCCGCGTTCTGGGCGAAGCAGTACGGATTACTCGGCTGGGCAGGACTTGTGGCGGCGTGCGTCGCTGAGCGTCGTTTCAAGATGGCGAGTGAAGTGACCGGGGGAGTGCTCGCAGGAGTGGCCTCGGGAGTCCTGCTCCTGCTCAGTCTGGGCACGGACGTCGCCTCCTTGTCGACCCTCTTTCGCTCCGGCGCGTACCCCGGGTACCCGGTATGGGCGAACCTTGCGACGGCGCCCGAGCTCCTCGCCCTGCTCGTCGTCATCGTCGCACCCATGTTCATCTCGAGGCCGGCGGAGGCGGTTCGCGCCACAACCCTTCTGGTTTCCCTCACCGGCGCGGCGATGCTGCCCTTCCTATTCCGCGGGTACCGCCACTACTGGCACTTCGCGATTCCGTTCCTCGCGGTCCTCATGTTTCGAGTCCTCACGCCCGTCGAGGCCGGTTGGACCACCCGAGTCCGTCGAACCGCGTTCGCCCTGGCGCTCCTCAGTGTCGGCCTCGATGTCGGGCGCTGTGCTCGCGACGTGGTTACGCGCGCCCGGGCCCAGCAGTTCGCCAGGGCGAAACATCTGGAGGCCCTTGCTTCAGGCGCACCGCGCGTGCTGTATCTGGTCGATCCCGCGCTGCTCCCTCTCCTCCGTGGACCGTTGCTGGCCCCGCGCGACGTCGGGCCCAAGTTCACGCGCTTCAGCCGCTCTGAAGCCGAAGCGCTTCTCCGCGCGGCGGAGGTGGTGGTGTGGGACCGTGCATTTCCCGGTTCGAACCAGCCCCTCCGCGGACTGGCGGCGGATCCGGTTGAGGCGCTAACCGGCCGGGGCTTCAGGCTCGTGCGCTCCGAAGGTTCGATCGGGGTTTACTCACGTCCTTGAGCTTGATCGCCCGCGAAAATCATGCGTTTCGGGTCATATTCTTCCGCAGATGTTGCGCCAGGACGGCGAAACGCCACGTTTCGAGGGGGTTTCAGTGCTGGCACCCCCGTTGCATCCCTGAACCCTCGAAAAGATGCGCGCCCGAGCCTCTCGCTGCTACGATCCCTCTCAAATGGATCCGCAGGACCGTCTCGCCTCCGCCTACGAGGCGCAAGTCCGTGAGTTGACCGAGCGCCTGGCCCGCCAGGAGCGCGAACTCGCGGTCCTCTCCGAGGTGGCGTCCGAAATTCACAGTACCGAGAGCGTTCAGTCGGTCTTCGAGATCGCGCTCGACAAGGTGCGGGAGAAGCTGGGTGTGAGCGCGGCCTGGG
>JANNJB010000695.1:0-1775 GCA_031405615.1 Vicinamibacteria bacterium
CACCACGACGCGCGGCCACGGGCGATCTCGCCGAGCCACTCTCGCGGACGCCTCCCCCGACCACCAAGCGGGCCGAGGATCGCTTCGCTCCACGCAAACCGTCGGGTCGCTCGCGATGACGATCTGGGGTTTCTCTCAAACGTCACGGAGCGCGAAGCCTGCCCTCGGGGCACGAAATCCGTGGACCGACTCGCGATGACGGTGATGTTCGACCACGGTCAGTTATCCAGAAGGTTCTTCAACGTCGACATGAACTGCGACGCGTCCTTGAAATCGCGATACACGGAAGCGAAGCGGACGAACGCGACTTTGTCGACCTGACGAAGGCGCTCCATGAGGTACTCGCCGATCTTCTCGGTGGGCACGTCGCGGTCGGGTCTCTCCTGAACCATATGCTCGACCTTGGCCGCCATCTCTTCAATCGCGTTGATCGAGACGTTCCGCTTCTCGCAGGCCCTCATCAGGCCGCCGATCACCTTGTTGCGGTCGAAGCGCTCGCGCCTTCCGTCCTTCTTGACCACAAGATGTGGAACCTGGTCGATCCGCTCATACGAGGTGAACCGCTTGCCGCACTTGAGACACTCGCGGCGGCGACGGATCGCATCGCCTTCCTTGCTTTCCCGCGAATCGACGACCTTATCCTCGACACTCTCGCAGAAGGGGCATCGCATGCCCTTATCGTATCAGGACTTAGGGCCGCCCTGGGTGATCTGCCTCATCGCCCCGAAGGAAAGCCCCTCGCGACCGAGGAACCCAATACCCAGGATGAGCACCGGCAGGTTCTGAAGAGCGTGGAGCACCAGACCCGCGGCCACCGCCTTGCCCTGGTCGACACCATAGATTGCGGTCAGGGCGAGAGTGTACGAAGCGTGAAAACCGCCCACCATCCCGGGCGTGGGAATCGCGACGCCGACGGTGAGGAACGCGATGATAAGAAAGGTCGTGTGAAAAGGGATATCGAAGCCGAAAGCTATCGAATTGAGGTGGATGGTCAAGGCGATCACCAGCCAAAGCAGAAGCGACTCAGCGATCAGGCGGGCCCACTGCGCGGGTGACGAGCCGAACACATCGAGGCCGGAAATAAAGGACGAAACAAGGCCGCGTACCTGGATCCCGAGCTTGGCGGGCAGCAGGCCCACACTCCAGTCGAGCAAACGCCTCGCGGGGCTGCCCTCGGTGCGCAACGCGGCGAGGAAGGCCATTCCGGCGAGTGAGGCCAGGAAGGCAACCCCGGCCCCCGCACGAAGTGTCGTCATCAAGGCATCCGACCGTTCGGCCGCGGGGCGCGGAAGGACGAACATGTAGAGCGCGAGCAGCGTCAGCACCGTGATCAGGTCCATCAGACGCTCGAGGACGATGGAGGCAAGACCCGCGCTCACCGGAACACCGTACCGCCGCGACGCGAGGTAGGGGCGCAGCACCTCGCCGGCGCGAGGGATGAACAGGCCGGCCATGAAACCGATCTTGGTGATAGCGAAGAGGTCGAAGATCGCCGCCTTCTGCAACGAAGGAAGCAGAAGCCGCCAGCGCATGGCGCGAACACCGTACATCGCCACGGTCAGGATCACGAGAGTGACGAGCGGAAGAGGCCGGGCGTGGGTCAGGGCGGACAGCAGCTGAGCGGAGTCGACGCCGCGGGTGGCAAGCCACAGCAGCACAACGGCGAGAACACCGCCAATGCCAAGGCGGAGGGCGTTTTTCATGAGTGCGATCCGATTGGGTCCGCGGGGGGCATCGAGTTAGCTTCCTTGGGTGGCGAGGCGGAACAATCGCGG
>JANNJB010000696.1:0-2859 GCA_031405615.1 Vicinamibacteria bacterium
CAGGGCTCGGGGCGCATCCTCGAGGGAGGCAACGCCCAATCGCTGAACCTGCAGCCCGCGTCCCAAATTATCGTACGCGGCGATTTCACGTACTTCAAGAACGGCTGGGGCGGCACGCACGAGTTCCAGACCGGTTTCTTCGCAGCCCCCCGCAACCGTTACGACCTCCAGACCCAGTACGTCAACGGTGGATTCTTCCTGGAGGAGCAGCGGATGAAGGATCCCAACAACCCGGCCGCCGGTCTTATTCCTTTCCACCGCCGCTATGCCACGCCCGCCACCGTCAACGCCCGCGAGGCTCACGACTCGAACCATGGAGTCTACCTTCAGGACACCTGGCGACCCACCTCCCGGTTGACCGTCAACCTGGGCGTCCGCCTCGACAAGGTTCGACGGGAGGATGGCATCTTCGACGTGGTCCGGCAGGACAGCCTCGAGATCGGCCCTCGATTCGGCTTCTCCTACATGATCGGAGCCGATAGCAAGACGGTGCTCCGCGGGACCGCGGTGCGAGTTCACGAGCAGGTCATGGGTCGCGACGGCGTCACAAATTTCGGCGGAACCGGCGCCGCCGCCTTCCGTGACCTGTATGACCGCGACGGTGACGGTGTCCTGGAGACCGAGGTGCTGACGCCGGGCCGCTCGGCCACCCTCGCGTCCTCGGAGTTCGACCCCGACCTCCACCAGCCCTACGTCGACGAATTCATCCTCGGTCTGCGCAAGCAATTCCCCGGACAGATCGGGGTCGATATCTCGGGAATCAAGCGAAGCTACAAGGACACCTACGGCCTCCTCGAGATCAACGGCCTCTACCCAACGGCTGCGGGCCAGCCCTTCGGAGGCTTTGGCCGTGTGGACCCGACGCGCGGGACGGTCTTCCAGCAGACCAACAACACCTGGAGCTCGCTCGAATACAAGGCCGTCGAGATCACAGTCACGAAGAACTTCTCGAGAGGCTTCCAGTTCGTCACCGGTTTCAACCGGCAGTGGCAGCACTTCGGCGGCGACTGGAATCCAACCGACCCGGCGCGGTTCATCCAGCCAGGCGCATTCGCTTCCAACGCCCTGCTCTACATGCCCCGCGGCAACAACGAGGAGAATTCCCTGCCCCTCGCGACCGGAACGACCGTCCACACTTACGGCCCGACCTGGCAGAAGTACTCGTTCCGGTTCGGAGGCACGTGGGTGGGCCCACGGGGCTTCAATGCGGCTCTTTCGCTCACCATGGTGGCGGGGCCGTCGTCCGGGCCGATCGTCACGCTCCTTGCCGCGAACGATCCTCAGGTTCTCCAATACGGTCCGGCCCGAACGTCGAACAACCAAAACAATCCGCTGGCGACGCGCATGCGTTTTGTCTTTCCCACCCGCGGCGAGGGCCAGGTGGAAGCGCCCGCCGTCAAGACGCTCGGGCTCAAGATCGGCAAGAAGATCAAGCTCGTCCGGGGCTCCGAACTGGAGTTGGCCGGGAGCGTGTTCAATCTGCTCAATGCCGGGAACTACTTCCAGTACAACTACTCCGGCGCCAACGAGACGTTTAACCCGAACTTCCTCCAGATGAGGAACCAGCAGGCGGCTCGAGGTTTCCAGGCGACGGCGGTGGTGCGGTTCTAGCGGCGGCGGAGACGCGGCGGAAATGCCTCTCCGTCCGGGAACCTACTTGCGCGCGACGGCCGGCAACGGTCGCAACGCGAGTTGGCCCTTGCGGGCCGAGTCGATCGCCTCGCCGAGGATCCGCGTCGCCTCCTGGGGCGCGTGGAAGCCATTCGAGTTCTCCGACTCCACGAAGTCCACATAGAACTGCGCGCGACGGTGATGACCGCGGGCCGCGGCAAGGGACTCTTCGGACGCCCCCGCGTTCTTCTGCGTCTCGATGTCAGTGATGAGGGCCACCACCGCGTCCATCGCCAGGTTGCGCAGGGCGACGGTCTTCGCCTGGATGTTCTCGGCGCGGGAGAGGATCTCCTCTTCGGAGAAACGATGGCAGGTCTGGCAGGAGTTGTTGATGTTCAGAAGCGGCGAGCGGACATGATGATCCGAGATCTTGAGCGCTCCCACCCGGGTGTAAGGCATATGGCAGTCGGCGCAGGCGACGCCCGAGCGGGCGTGCACGCCCTGGCTCCACATCTCGAACTCAGGATGCTGCGCTTTGAGCGCTTTCGTCCCTGACTTGGCGTGGGTCCAGTCGGTGAAGCCCACTTCCTCGTAGTAGTCGTAGATGTTCTCGACCTTGAGACCCCTTTTGCCATGGGTAGGTCAGGCGCTTCTCCGGCCCCTTGAAGTAGTACTCGACGTGGCACTGGCCGCAGACGTAGGAGCGCATCTCCTGCCTGGTCGCCATGGTGTTGACGTCGTAGTTCGCAACGCCCTGCGACGCCTTCAAAGCCTTGATGCCTTCCAGGAAGCCGGGGCGGGTGATGCGGAGCTGCATGGTCTGCGAATCGTGGCAGTCGATGCAGGAGACCGGATGCGTCGCGAGCTTCCGGGCCTCGGTATAGGGCAGCTGGTTCACGGTCTCGAAACCCTTCATCAGATCGCCGCCGCCCGCCTTCTTGTAGGGGAGGTACATCGACGCATGGCAGTGCAGGCACGCTCCCGGCTGGGGCGATGCCTGCTGGCGCTCGGTGAAGGTCTGGTCCTCGAGCATGAACGCGTGCCCGCGCTCCTCGCGGAAGTCCACCGCGAACGCATAGCCCGCCCACATGGTCTTGAGGCGCGAATCCTCCTCGAGGCGCGATTGCGCCACCACCGAGCGCGGATCCGCCGCCGACGGGGTGCGCGGCATCGCCTCGCTCCCCCCGTAGCGGGTGCGCACCTGGTCCACGGTGCGGCGATAGCCGTCGTACTGGAGCGGGAAGTTCC
>JANNJB010000697.1:0-2287 GCA_031405615.1 Vicinamibacteria bacterium
GCGTCAGCACCGGAACTATGAGGACGGCGCGCGTTTCGCGCATCCTTATGTCGTGAACTCCGTAGTGAGCGAGTGGTCCGAAACCGCGGCGGAGGAAGAAGCGCAGCTTCGACAGTTCGTTCGGCGGCGACACTCCCCACGCGAACTTTCGGTCGCCTGGATCGAACACCAGGGCCTCTCCGCGATCGAGCTTCCGCGCGGTCTTGAGGGTTTCCCGCGCGAAGCCGAGGACGTAGGGTCCATCTCTCGAGGTGGAGAGATCGACCCGCGAATATCGATCGAGAAGGAGGGGGGCGAGGGCAAGAACGATGACGCAGAGCACCATCATCGGGCGCGAGAGCTTCCCGGCCGGAGAATGCTTGACGTCCCGTGCATGAGCAGGGTCGAGACGGACCGCGAGAGCCGCGGCGAAGGGGAGGACGTATATCAATAGACGCGGAACGTCGGCCTTGAAGAAGCTCGTGGCCGCACCCTCCCCGGTGTAGGCCGCGGCGAACAGGGGCAGAGCCAGAAGGGGCAGAAGCGTGAGGGCGTGCTGCTTCAGATACTCACGTGCTTCGGGCCGAGTGAGGGCGAGAAGGGCGGCTATGGCCAGTCCGCCCAACAGGAAGTCAAAGGCGAAGACCGGAATACCGGCGAGGATCGAGGCCGCCGCACCGAGGTAGTCGGAGGGCGGCCGCGGGCCTTCAGGTTGGGGGGCCCAGAGAAAACGCATGGCCAGACCGAACCACGCCGCCGGCGCCGCGACCCGGGCCGTCCTCACACTCGCCTCCTTGACGCCTTCCGGCAGGTGTTTAAGGAACACCAGCGGAAGCAGAGCCAACCAGATTTCCTTCGAGAGAGACAGGAGCAGCAGGGAGAGGGCGATGGCCCATGGTGTTCCACGTTCTATGGAGATGAGGGCCAGAAGGAGGAGAGCCAGAGCGAAGGGCTCGACGAGGAAAGGGTTCTCGAAAACCGCGCGGACCGAGGGTGTCGCCATCATCACGATCACCGCGAGCAGGGACGCGCGATACGTGGCTCCCAGTTTCCTCAGGTAGACGAGCAGCAGACCGCACGACAGCGCCAGCGCGGCCTGCGCCGCCCAGTCGAAGGCGGGCACGATGAACCGCGGCGGGGCCAGCGCGCCGATGATGGCCGGCAGGAGGATCCGGTAGCCCCAAGGATCGACGGTGAAGACCCGTGGTTCCTCGGCCATGGCGACGTAGACATGGGCGTCGAAGCCGGGGAGGGTGAAGCCGTCCCAGACGACGTGCGGATCGAAGTGGGCTCGATGGTGATACTGCGCGAGACCCGCGCCGATGAGACAGGCGACGAGGAAAGCCGCGGCGTCCTTGAGGTGTCGAGTGCTCAGCCGCGTGCCCCGAGCAATCGCGTCAGTGGCCGACCGTACGCTTCTTGCGCAGGAAATCCATGAGCACGGCCTCGCCGAGATCGTAAGGGCTCGTGAAGTAGGCCTTGCCGCGCGTGAGTTCGGAAACCTTCGCGACGAAGGCCACGAGCTCGTAGTCCCGGGCCAGCATGAAGGTGTTGATCATGATGTTCTGACGACGGCAATTGATGACTTCCTTCAAGGTGAGTCCGATGACCTTGGGGTCGAGACCGAAGGGGTTGCGATAGATCCGGCCGTCGTCGAGGGTGAGTGCGGTCGGCTTGCCGTCGGTGACCATCACGATCTGCTTCATGTCCTTGCGCTCGCGCGCGAGGATCCTCTGCGCCACCCGCAGTCCTTCGCGCGTGTTCGTGTAGTGCGGACCCACCTTCACCCGACCGAGCATCGACAGGGGAATCTCCTCCGCCGAGTCGTGAAAGAGCACCACGCGGAGCGAATCACCCGGGTACTGGGTGCGAAGGAGGTGGGAGAGGGCGAGCGCCACTTTCTTTGCCGGGGTGAAACGGTCCTCGCCGTAGAGGATCATCGAATGCGAGCAGTCGAGCATCACCACGGTGGCGCACGACGAGCGATATTCGGTCTGACGGACCACGAGGTCTTCGTAACCGACGTCGAGTCCTTCGCCTTCGCGGACGTCGAGCGCCTGGGTTCTGCGGATGGCGTTGAGGAGCGTCTCGCTCACGTCGAGGTTCATGGTGTCGCCGAACTCGTACGGTTTCGACGGACCGCTGGCATCGACTCCGGTCGAAAGATCCTGGGTGTCGTGCGAACCGAAGGACGAACGCCCGAACGCCCCCATGAGTTCGCGCAGCGCGCGATAGCCGAGGAAGTCCGTGCCCTTCTCCGAAAGCTCGAACTTGACCGGCGCGCCCGAGCCGCCGGTTTCACCCTGGC
>JANNJB010000698.1:0-2412 GCA_031405615.1 Vicinamibacteria bacterium
GGTTATGGCGACCGCGCCGTGGTGAAAGCGATCCGCGATCAGGCGGGGAAGCTCATGCACATCTCCAACCTCTATCACTCCGAGCCGACCTCGCGGCTGGCCGAGCGTCTGGTGGCGATGTCGTTTCCGTCCAGGGTTTTCTTCTCGAACTCGGGCAGCGAAGCCAACGAAGCCGCGATCAAGTTCGCGCGCCGCGTCGGGAATGATCAGGGCCGCACGGAGCTCTTCGCGTTCGATCGTTCGTTCCACGGGAGAACGATGGGAGTTCTCTCTCTCACCTGGACGCCCAAGTATCGCGAGCCGTTCGCACCCCTGCTGCCCGACACCGGTTTTCTGCCCTGGGGGGATCTTTCGGCCATCGCGGAGCGCGTGGGCCCGAAAACCGCGGCGGTCCTGGTCGAGCCCGTTCAAGGCGAAGGCGGACTGCGCCCCGCATCCATCGAGTTCCTCCAGGGGCTGCGGGGGATCTGCACTGAACGCGGCGCGCTTCTGATCGTCGACGAGATCCAGTGCGGCTTCGGCCGCACCGGAAAGATGTTCGCCTACGAACACGCGGGCATCACCCCCGACATTCTGACCGTGGCGAAGCCCCTCGGCGGCGGTCTGCCCATGGGAGCGACACTGCTGCGCGAGGAGTTTGTTCCGAAGATCCACGTCGGCGACCACGGGTCGACCTTCGGCGGCAACCCGGTCTGCGCCGCCGCTTCGAACGCGATCCTCGACCGCCTGACCGAGGCCGGTTTCGTGGAGTCGGTGGCGAAGAAGGGCGAGCAGCTCCGCAAAGGTCTCAAGAAACTCGCGCGGAAGCACAAGAGCCGGATCGTGGACGTGCGCGGCCTGGGTCTGATGCAGGGCGTCGAGTTCGCGGGCGACGCTTCGGTCGTGGTCAAGGGTCTCAAGGCGAAGGGCATCCTCACCATCAAGGCGGGCGAGAAGGTTCTGCGCCTTTTGCCGCCTCTCGTGATCAAGCCCGCGGAAATCCGCGAGTTCCTCGCCGCCTTGGACGCAGTGGTGGGCGAACTGCCGGCGGAGTCGCAGTCTTGAGGTGGCACGACCGATGACCTCTGTCCGAAACACTAGCGCAGGCCGAACTCACTTCGGCCGGAGCGCGGGGGTCTGGGGGGCTGAGCACTTTGCGGCCCCCCAGCTCAACGAATGACTTCGGGGGTCACTGCCGCGCGGGGGTTTCGAGCGGCCGCGGTCGAGGCGGGGATCAAGGCAGGGCGGAGTGACCTCGCGCTGCTGGTCTCAGACCGGCCCTGCGTGGCTTCGGGAGTGTTCACCACGAACCTCGCGAAGGCGGCGCCGGTCCTCGTCTCCGCGGAGCACCTGAAACACGGCAGCGCTCGCGCGGTCCTCGTGAATGCGGGTTGCGCCAACGCCGCGACAGGTCCTCAGGGCCTCGCGGATGCGCGGGAGAGCGTTATCCTGACCGCGGCGGCGCTCGGCTGCCCGGTCACCGAGGTCCTGGTCTGCTCGACCGGCGTGATCGGTGTGAATCTCCCGATGGACAAGATCCGCGCGGCCATTCCCGCGGCGGTGTCCGGACTCTCGAGCGAAGGTGGCGCTTCGGCCGCGCGCGCGATCATGACCACCGACACCAAACCCAAGGAGTCGTCGCGGGTCATGGATCTCGGCGGCGTCACGGTCACGGTGGGCGGTATGGCCAAGGGCGCTGGGATGATCGCGCCTTCCTTGGCGCCGCTTCACGCGACGATGCTTGCGTTCTTCACCACCGACGCGACGATCGATCGGACCACGCTCGACCGCGTCCTCCTCGAGGCCGTGGGCCCGACGTTCAACCGCATCTCGGTCGATTCCGACACCTCCACCAACGACACCGCGATCGTTCTCGCCAACGGGGCCTCGGGGGCTCAGCCCATCGACGGGCCCGGACCCGCGTACAACGTTCTTCGCGACGCGTTCCGCGAGGTGTGTCGCGATCTCGCCCTCATGATGATTCGCGATGGCGAGGGCGTGCAGAGAATCGCCGAGGTGGTGGTGAAGGGCGCGCGAACCGCGGATGATGCGCTCAGGATCGCGCGCACCATCGTGGACTCGCCTCTCGTGAAGACGGCGCTTCATGGTGGAGATCCAAACTGGGGCCGCGTCCTCGCCGCGGCGGGTCGAGCCGGCGTCTTTTTCGACATCGACCGGGTCGACATCCACATCGGAGACGTATTCGTGTGTGAAGGTGGAGCGGCGCGGGCCTACGACGAAAAGGCCGCGCACGCGGAGATGCTCAAGGATCCGGGCCGGCTCACCATCGATCTCCACGCGGGCGACGCGTCGGAGTCGATGTGGATGTGCGACTTGACCAAATCCTACGTGGACATAAATGCGCATTACAGGACGTAGTTGAGTCCAGGGGGGACAGACACGAACCCGTCCCCCCCGGTCCCCCCCGGCCTT
>JANNJB010000699.1:0-4030 GCA_031405615.1 Vicinamibacteria bacterium
CCGAGGATTGCTTCGGGTGTCGGAAACGGGCTCACCCTCGCAATGACGGAGGGGGAGTGACCAGGGTGGTCTGGCGGGGAGCGAAGCGATCCTCGGTCGCGCCACCCCGACACTTCGCGCCGAGGATTGCTTCGGGTGTCGGAAACGGGCTCACCCTCGCAATGACGGAGGGGGAGTGACCAGGGTGGTCTGGAGGGAGCGAAACGATCCGATCGCGACGTCTCAGTGCCAGTCGATCTGGGCAGGCCGCGCGCGTTCGTCGCGGCGCGAACCTAAAGAGGCCTCCTTCTGGTTTCGCTTCTGACCAAGCAGCTTCTTCGTCACCGCCTGAAAGGCGTTCCGGGCGTCCTTGCTCGAAGCCCGGCCCTCGAAATCTCCTCCTCGCGCATGCACCTGGGCATGAACCTCGACGGCCCGCGCCCTCGCGGTGACCGTCCACTCAATCCGATGGATCTTCGGGAAGATATGGGCGAGCGCGGCTTCGCTCTTTTCGATTTCCCTTCGGTCTTCTCCGTTCAGCACGATGTCGCGACAGACGAGAACCACCGTCGATTCGCTCGCGCTGCTTTGTCTCGGATCCTTCATGCCTTGCCTCCAGATGTGTGATGACGAACGAGCAGAACGGAACACGGCGCCTGGCGGAGCACATCCTCGGCGACGCTGCCGAGGAGCATCCGCCGGAGCCCCCCGCCGCCCGCGGTGCCGACGACCACGAGACTCGCCTCGATCTGCTCCGCCGTGGCCACGATACGATCCGCGGGCGCTCCCTCCTCGATCAGGCGATCCGCCTTGATCTCCAAAGTGGCCAGGACTTCGATCAGTTTTTCGCTCGCGGCCTTGAGAATGGCCTGGTGTTCGTCCTCGGAAACGGGGATGGGGATGCCGGGGCCGAAGGCCTCAGGGACCACCACCACGGGTGAATAGTCGACCACATGAATGGCGACCATCGGCTCTCCCCCCGTCCCGGAAAGCAGGGCCGCCATCGACAAGGCTCCCTGCGCGGGATCGGACAGGTCGGTCGCGGCGAGCACCGGACCCCTGGCCGGCCCTTTGCGGACGATGAGGACCGGGCAGTGCGCGTGACGGGCGATTCGGACCGCGGTGGCTCCAGGGCCCGGACCGCTCGAGTCGCTGCCGGCGAGACCGATCACCAGAAGATCCGCGTGAGACTCCTCGGCGGTATTCACGATGACCTCCTCGGGCGCTCCCACGTCGACCCGCACATCGATGTCCTCCGCGGTGCGGCCGGTGAGACCGAGGACTCGCGCGGCCACGGTTTCGGCGGCCACCCGCGAGACCGCCATCAACCGGTCCATGGTTCCCTGGATGAGATGGGGAAACAGAACCTGGGCGGGGGCGGGATAGGGGACCGCGTGCAGGAAAACGAGACGCGAGGCGAACTGCCGCGCGATATCGCTCGCGGCTTTGACTGCGAGGTCCGCGTCCTCGCTCAGGTCCGTGGCGCACAAGACGAGGAGGGGTGGCTTCATGGGGACCTTCCTTTCGCGGGACCGATCAGGGACCCTGTCCGGTTACTACGTCTACGAGTCCAAGTTACTCCTGATTGGCCTGCCGAGCGTACTCATCCTTTTGCTCCATGTTCCGCTGCAAATGACTCATCAAGGCGTCGTAATCTTCGGTCATGGGGGGATTCCGATACGCGCGCGTGGTCCGGATGGCCGTTCTGGCCGGACTTCTCCAGGGCTGCGCCGCAGCAGACCCGCCGAACAGCGCCGCGGACGATGAATCCGAACTGAGCGAGCCCGCGCCCCCGGATGCCGCGGGCGTTCGCGATCACGCATTGAACCGCGCGGCGCTGGGCCTGTGGTGGGGCAGCGGTTGCCCCGAGTTCGGCGCGTGCGGATGTGGAGGGGCTCGCGACCTGGCCCAGGAGTTCACATGCCAGATGGACCGGCTCCAGGCCCTGGACATTCCGGTGGGGGTGTACCTTTTCGACGGAAGCGCCTGGTCGTCCCGGAATTCCAGCCAGACCAACGCCTGCTCGGGGGGCGACTGCTGCGCGTGGAAGCTTGGAGACGGCGTGATCCAGCGGATGTCTCGCGACCGTGTCCGCGCCCTGGTCCACTTCTGGGGCGGCTGTCACGGCGATGACCAGTATCGCCGGGTGCAGAGCCGTCTCGGCCCCTCGCTGCTGGGCTTTTATCTCGACGATGGTTCGTCCGACGAAGACCTCGAGGAAGTGGCGACGTTCATGCGCGGCGCCTCGCCGGGCGACTGGGAGAACATCGCCAAGGCTTACCAGGGCCGGGAGCCCTCGACCACCGACTCCGGCCTGTCCCACTTCGCGAACGCGGCCTACGTGGGCGACCTCTCCTACGACTTCGCGGGCCTGCGCGAGGGCTTCACCCGCCTGATCGCCAAGGCGCGTTATCTCCCTGCGCCTTATAACGAGTTCACCGGATACGCGTACCTCAATCCCGGCGCACCCGATGAAGAGACCTACCATCGACGCCTCCACTTCGGCGCCTTCCAACCCGTCATGGCCCACACGCCCTACGGGAACGCCGATCCCTGGCGACCCGAGTACAGTCCGGAGTTCGTCCGCGTCTATCGCTACTGGGCCTGGCTTCACCGTGAACTCCGCCCCTACTTCCTGACCTACGCCGTGCGCATGCACGAGGACCCGCGCGGCGCCGTCCTGCGCGCCGGGTCCAGTCCCTACTCGATGCGAGTGGGCAACGAGATCTTCGTGCCCCTCGTCACTGAGTTCACGAGGACCCTGAACTTCCGGCTTCCCATCGGCACCTGGGTGGACTACTGGAATGAGCAGCGGACGGTGAGTGGCGAAGTGATGCGCGAGCCGGTCCCGCTCGGCCGGGAGCCCGTGTTCTTCCGCCTGGGCGCGATCATCCCCCTCGAGGTTCAGCGCGACTACACCGGGCACGGCACCCGCGAATCGGCGGGGTCACTGACCGTTCTCGTCTATCCGAACGGAACGACATCCTTCCGCTACTACGAGGCCGCCACCGCGGTCTGGACCACGTTCACCTCGGTGCGCTCGGGCACGAGCATCACCCTGGACGCGGTGCCCGGCCCCAGCGTTCCCATCCTGTACCGGATCGGTCGGGTCACGTCGCGGCCCAACGCAGTCGGCATCGAGGGCGGCGCCGTGCGTGTGAACCAGTCGGGACATCTGCCCGAGGTCGGCTCCGAGGCCGCGGTCAACGGCTCGACCACAAGTGCCTGGTTCTACGACGCGGCGGCCCGCCGCCTCATCGTCAAGGTCGTGCGCTGAAAAGAAAAGCCGCCCGGCGCAAACGCCGGACGGCTTGAACGGTCGCCGCGCGAAGGGCGACCACGAGGGTCGCCCCTACAGTTTCGTGTCGATGCGCATGCCGTAGAACGACCGGTGCACGAAGAAGAGCGCCACCGCGAAGAAGGCGACGGCGAGTACCTGGGTCAACATGTACTGGCCGCCCCGGGTCATCTCCACCGCGAGTTCCACGGCCAGGAGGCCGAAGAGGGTGGTGAACTTGATGACCGGGTTCATGGCCACTGAAGACGTGTCCTTGAAGGGATCGCCGACGGTGTCGCCCACAACCGCGGCGGCATGAAGGGGCGTGCCCTTCTCCTTCAGTTCGACTTCCACGATCTTCTTCGCGTTATCCCACGCGCCGCCGGCGTTGGCCATGAAGATGGCCTGGTAAAGCCCGAACAGCGCGATCGAGATCAGGTAGCCGATGAAGAAGTAGGGCTCGAGGCAGGCGAACGCGAGCGTGCTGAAGAACACGGTGAAGAAGATGTTCACCATGCCCTTCTGCGCGTACTGGGTGCAGATCGCGACGACCTTCTTCGAGTCCTCGACGGACGCTTTCTCGACGCCCTCGAGGCGGATGTTCGCCTTGATGAACTCGACGGCGCGGTACGCCCCCGTCGTCACGGCCTGGATCGACGCGCCCGTGAACCAGTAGATCACGGCGCCGCCCACGACCAGACCGAGCAGGAAAGGCGCGTGCATGATCGATAGGTTTTTCAAGAGTTCCGGGTCGAGGCCCTTGGTCAGCATGAC
>JANNJB010000700.1:0-3534 GCA_031405615.1 Vicinamibacteria bacterium
GCGGAAGCCGTCGATTGTGGCGTGGGAGAGATCGTGGGCACAGACCCCGACCGAATTTTCACCGTGGCCATGCGGCTGCTCAAGGACGCGAAACTGCGCGCGGCGCGTTCGGTTCCGAGCCAGGCCTTCGGCGACGGCCACGCGGGCGATCGCATCGCGTCTCTTCTCCTCCGGTGAACCGGTGAAGCCGCTGCGGGTCGCCATGGTGGGGAACGGCGCCACGGTGCATGCGCTGGTTCGCGGAGCCGCCATCGCCTCGCTCGGCCACGCGGTTCGCCTCGTCACTCTCGGTCCCGTGCTCCCGGTTCCCGGAATCGAAGTCCGCACCCGGCCCCTTCCTCGAACCGCGCTCGAGGGTTTCGCCGCGTTCCGCTCTTTTGTGCGCGACCTGCGCGACTTCCATCCCGATCTCCTGCACGTCCATTACGCGGGCGGGCGGCTCGGCAGCCTCGCGCTGGCCTCGGGAATCAAGCCGCTGGTCGTGACCGTGATGGGGGGAGACGTTCAGCCCGAACAACTCATGGGACGCGCGGGGGCCCTCGATCTCCGCACCACAAGACGTCTCCTTCAAGAGGCCGACCTTCTCCTCGCCAAGTCGCGGGCACTCGCGGCCGAGATCCAGCGCTATGGCGACTACGCGGGAAAGACCGAGGTCGTCCACTGGGGGATCGATGTCGCGCGCTTCGAAGCAAAGCCCGGCGCAGGCGCAGCGATGCGGAAGAAGATGGACCTTGGCGACGCGCCTCTCCTGCTGAGTCCGCGAATCCTCCGCCCCCTCTACAACATCCATCTCATCGTCGAGGCCATGCCGGAGATCCTGCGGCAACGACCCGACGTGACGCTCCTGATCAGCCGCCATCGCGAGGATGTGGGTTACGCAGCGAAACTTCGCCAGCGAGTTTCCAAACTCGGGATCGAGGGGAGCGTCCGATTCATCGAACCCGTCGCCTACGACGACATGCCCGGCCTGCTCGCGGCCACGAGTGTCGTGGTGAGCGTGCCTTTCTCAGATGGCCTGCCGCAGACCCTTTTCGAGTGTCTCGCCGCAGGGACGCCGATCGTCCTCGGTCGACTGGACGCCTATGGCGAGATGGTGGAGCACGAACGGGAAGTCCTCCTCGCTGATCTAGAGGCGCCGTCGATCGCCGGGGCGGTCTCCCGGATCCTGAATGAGGCCGGCCTCGCTCCGCGTCTTCGGGAGGCGGGCCGGAAGCGGATCCTCGAGGCGGCCTCGTTGCCTGAGGAGGCGCGGCGAGTTGAAGCCCTTTACCGGGGAGTCCTCGAACGCGGCCGACGCGGCTCGCCGCTGGGTCCGAGAATCCTCGATGCCGTGAGTCTGGCCTTCCGTGGCGGCCCTTCCTGATGAGGAACCTGTTCGGCTTCGTCATTGATGGCCTGGACCACGAGGTCTTCCTGGCCTCGATGCGGGTCTGCTTCGTCATCGTGACTCTCCTCGGCGCGTGGCTCGCGGCGCGCGACACCGACGGACGGCGATCGGGCCGCATCGTTTTCTGGATCGGCATCGTTGGACACACGCTCGCCTGGTTGGCGACGGTGTTCCCCCTCGCCGGGGTCTACGGCATGAACGCGAGTCAGGACCGCGAGAATCACCTCGGCTGGGCGAACGTGGTGGCGCTGGGGTTTTCTCCTCTGCGCACGTACCAGGTGAACCATCTCCATTTCGAGCCGGTGTGGCCGCTCCTCACCGCCGTGGCTTCCGGTTTCGAGGTGGACCGGATACCGGTGGTGTTTCAATGGGCCCCGCTGATCGTCGGAATCGCCCTGCTGGCCTCCATCCGTTTCGCGTGGCTTGCCGGGTCGCAACCCTCGCGGACCGTGGAGGCCGAAGCGGCGTTCGCGGCGATGGGCGCGATGCTGTTGATGGCGGTTCCCGGGGACTTCGCGGGATCGTTCCGGAATCCCTGGGCGCTCACCATCATGCTCAAGCCCAATCACGCGCTGGGTCTGGTCCTGGTTCCCCTGGCCGCCCTCGCCATCTCTCGCGCCCACAACCTCAAGACGCGCCTCTTCGCGGGTTTTGTCCTGCAGCTCGTGGGCTGGGCGTTCGTCATCCACATGGGGCTCTTCGTTTGCGGGCTCTTCGTGTTCGTAGCCTTGTCGTGGATCACCAAACGAGCCGAGCGCCTCAAGGACCTCATCGATGCGGGGACGGCGGTGGGCGCGAACCTGCTCATCGTGAGCCCCTACCTCGTGATGCTGGTCGTCGCCTATCCCTTCCTCGAGGGCAACGACGCCTATCGCATCTCGTTCTTTTCCGATCGACCCATCGAAGGACCTTTCCGGCTGGGCATCCTCCTCGCCCTCAGCGCCTTTGGGGCGTGGCGCTCGTATCAGGAGAGAGGCCGCCTCGGCCGGATCCTTGCCACGCAATGGCTGGCCGCTCACATCATGTGGCAGCTGTTCCCGGTTCTGGGTCTGGTGGGTCATGCGCGCGAACAGGATGAGGTCTTCTACTGGTGCCGGTTCTGGACGGGTCTTTTCGCCGGAGTCGGCTTGTGGCAAGGCGTCGCCATGACGATCGCCAGCGTCCGGGGCGGCGAGCGGAGTTCCGAACGGAACGTTGGCGCAGCAACGGCCTTGTCGCTCACCCTGCTTCTGCCCTCGCTGCTGCCGGCCTGGTGGGACCCGCGGACCATGGATCAGTACCACATGGCCGGCCGTAACCCGTTGCCCGACTGGATCGCGGAACCGGCGCGGTTCATCAGGAGCACTGCGAGGGAGGCGGTGTTCGCGGGAGATCGCAACTACGCGAAATGGATCGCGGCTTACGGCGCGCGGAGGGTGCTGCTCGCGAACGCATTGAATCTCCCGAACGACCATCCCCGCCGGATTGAAATCGAGACGGCGCTGTTGCGCGACGGGAACCCGAGCCTCCTCGAGGAAGGACGCGTTCGGTACGGGATCGAGTACGTCCTCGTCACTTCGAATCCCCTTGACCAGGCGCCCGACATCACCATCGACATGCTGAAGGAACGCCGCCATCTGACCGCGATGTACGACCAGCAGTTCGATCTCGCGCGGGTCGCCATCTTCAAAGTGATTCAACCGCGGCTCAAGCCATGACGGTCGCCGAGTCTTCTCTTGCTGCCCTTCGACTCGTCCTCAATCAGGACGAGTCGCTTCCCGCACTTCGCGCCGTCCTATTCATGTTCGGGGCCGCTGGGGCGTTCGCCTGGGCACGCCGTCGTACCGGACTTTCCCTGTTCGCGCTCGTTCTCGGTGGTCTGATCGCGCTTTCCTACTGGCTGGTTCAGATCGAAGCACCCCTTGGCCTCGGTAACGACCCTGATCTCACCCGGCAGTGGGCGCAGGCGGGGGTCAGCGCGCACCTCGCATCTTCAGAAGAGGGCTTCATCTGGGGAACCGCGGCCGAGCGATCGCTCCTCGCGGGCCTGGCATCCGTCGGGGTTCCGCTTTGGCTCGTCCATCTCACGCCCCAGATCGCAGTCCTCTTCGGCTACGGCCTCACGATCCTCGCCCCCTGGCTTCTGCTCCGGAATCGCGTGAGCGCGG
>JANNJB010000701.1:0-5030 GCA_031405615.1 Vicinamibacteria bacterium
GTGTCATGGCCTGAGGGCCGGACTCAAAGAAGGGCCCACTAACCCGTGCTCGACTTCACCATCCGCCGTTTTGGGCAGAGCCTCTTCGTGCTCGTGGTGATGTCGTCCGCAGGACGATGGGTTATCCGCCCCACGACGCGATGGTGAACATCCTCTTCCGAGGTCCTGCGGAGGACGACGTCGCGAAAAACGCGCGGAACATCGCCCGGCGTCTCAAGTCGAAGCTTCAGGCGGGCGTCCTTGGTCCCTCGCCATCGCCGCTTTCGAAAGTTCGCGACGAGTTCCGGTACCAGGTGGTGGTGAGAGGGAAGCGCGGCGTGATCCGCGAGGCCGTGCACGAGGCGCTGATCGCCGAGTTCGGAGATATGCGTTTTCCAGGCGTAGCGGTGGACGTCGATCCGCTCAGCCTGATGTGATCCGCCAGGTGAATCTCATCCTTCTCGAAGCCGGTGAGATCGACGCCGCCGGTGCTGCCAGACTCACCGGTCCGCGCGCCGTTCACGCGCTCGAGGTCCTCAAGGTCTCCGTGGGTCAGAGCCTGCGTGTCGGCCTGGTCGACGGTCCCCGTGGAACCGCCACCGTGCAGGCGATCGATCGAAAGTCGGTCGATCTGATCTGCGCCCTGGAGCCCGCCGTGCCACAGCGCCCGCGCGTCGACCTTCTCCTTGCGGTGCCGCGCCCCAAAGTCATGCGTCGGCTATGGGCGCAGGTCGCGGCCCTGGGCGTGGGCCGGATCGTCCTCACCAACGCGGAACGCGTCGAACGTCCGTACTTCGACACCCACATCCTCACGCCGGATTGCTATCGGCCGCTCCTCATCGAGGGACTGCAGCAAGCGCAGGACACCCGGATGCCCGAGGTCTCGATCCATCGACGGTTCAAGGTGCTGGTCGAGGACGATCTCGACACCCTCTGCGGCGCCGGCCTGAGGCTCGTCGCCGACCCCGGAGGATCCGCCTCGGTTGGGGCGGTGGTGCGTGACCACGCTGCTATCGAGTCCGGCTGCCGCGTTCTTCTGGCGATTGGCCCGGAGGGCGGCTGGAACCGGTTCGAACTCGACCTTCTCGCCGCTCACGGCTTCAAGACGACCTCAATGGGCCCCCGCACCCTCCGCACCGACACCGCTTGTCTCGCCCTGCTGGCCCTCACTCACGACGCGTTGAGGAGAGACTAGGAGCGTGCGGCGGCAGAAGGGCTCCTGTCCACCAGACGGCGGTCCGGCGGAAGTCGAAGGGACTAGCGTAGGCCGAATTCCTGGAGAGCTCCGCTACCGCGGAGCCTCCCAGAGCAAAGTCGCTCCCTTCGGTCGCTCGTTTGTGACTTCGGCGGACTAAATATCGGTCGGTTTGGGGATCTCGGCGGTGGGCGCGATCACGATTTCGGTCGACTCGATTTCCTTGCCGGGCTTGAAACGGATGCTGCGACCCGGAGGAATGGGGACTTCCTGACCCGTTCGCGGATTTCTGCCGATTCCGCGTTTGCGCGGGCGAATGATGAACACCCCAAACCCGCGAATCTCAATACGTTGCGAATGGAGCAGCGCGTCCTTGAACGACTCGATGACGGCTTCAGTCGCCATTTCGGCGCGCACGCGGGTGAGATCGGCCGCTAGTGCAACCTGGTCAATAAGATCGGCCTTGATGAGACTCATCGGACTTCCTCGGGCGAATGGGAGAGGCGGACAGGTGGGGCGTCCCTGGCGGCAAAGGGGTCGAGCCGCCGGGGGCGATTAGGATAGACCATGTGAAGCCCGAATCCCCAACCGCAAACGACGCATTGCCGCTAGTCGCCGTGGTGGGGCGGCCAAATGTTGGTAAGTCCACTCTTTTCAATCGTCTCACCGGACGCAGGCAGGCGATTGTCGATTCCAAGCCCGGCTCGACCCGGGACCGCGCCTATGGCCGGGTGGAGTGGCAGCGGAAGGAATTCTCGATCGTTGACACCGGCGGACTCTCCCCGGGCGCTGACGAACATTTCCTCAAGCTGAGCAAGGTTCAGGCGGATGTCGCGATCGGCCAGGCCGCCTTGGTCATCCTCCTCGTGGACGCCCAGTCCGGCCTGCTTCCAGACGATGAGGCTCTGGCCCGCAAGGTTCGCTCCTCGGGCAAGAAGGTTCTTCTCGTCATCAACAAGGCAGAGGCGGGCCGCCGCGCCACCAACGAGTTCGCCCGTCTGGGCTTTGGCGAGCCGTTCCCCGTCTCCGCCGAACACAACGAAGGCATCGGAGACCTGCTCGACCTGATCAGCGAGCGCATCGAGGCCCCCGAGATCCACGAAGTCGACGAGAACGTTCGCCCCATTCGCGTCGCTCTCGTGGGCCGCACCAACGTGGGGAAGTCGTCGATGCTCAATCGGCTGGTGGGCGAGGAGCGTTCGATCGTCTCACCCGTCTCGGGGACCACGCGCGACGCCGTGGACTCCGAGGTCGTGTGGCAGGGGAAGCCGTACCTCTTCGTCGACACCGCCGGCATCCGCAAGGTGCGTCTGCTCGAAGACGGCGCGGACCATGTCGCGGTGGTGCAGGCGAAACGCGCCATCGATCGAGCCGAAGTCTGCGTCCTCATGGTCTCCGCCGAAGAAGGCATGCGCGAGATGGACGCGACCATCGCGGGCCTCGTTGAAGACTCGAGCCGCGCCGTGGTTGTCGCGGTCAACAAGTGGGACCTCGCGAAGTCTCTCGAAAAAACCGCGGCGCAGATGCGCGAGGAGTTCTCGTATCGCATCAAGTTCCTCGAGTACGCGCCGGTGGTCCTCGTGTCCGCGAAGACCGGCATGGGACGGAAGGATCTGTTCACCGCCATCGACAAGGCCCGTGTGGAATGGTCTCGCCGCGTGCCGACCGGTCCGCTGAACCGCTGCCTGCAGAATGCGGTGGCCCGAAACCCGATCCGGTTCAAGAAGGGCGCGGAAGGCGTCAATCTGCTCTATGCCGCGCAGATCCGCGTGGATCCTCCCACCTTCACGTTGTCGGTCAACCGCGAAGGGGAGTTGCATTTCTCGTCGGAGCGGTTCCTGGTCAACTGCCTGCGCAAGGAATTCGGCTTCGAGGGTTCCCCGATCCGGATCTGGCTCCGCGTTCGGCGGTCCAGGTCGGGTCCTCAGTCGTTCAAGATGCGGAAGGCCGTTCCGAGACCGAGAACGGACGGTAAACCCAGCAGCGGCAGGGACATGCCACCCGAAGCCTCAAGTCAGTTCGAGTCCCCGAAAACTCGCATTGACAAGAGAAGACCCCGGCGTTCATAATCTCGTTGAATTGCACCGGCCTAAAGCGCTGATGTAATGTTCTATTTCAGCACTTTCCCCCGGTTCCGTCCCCCTTGTTCCAGAGGTTAGGGAGTCTTCGTTTGACCAAGGCCGACATCGCCCGCGCCGTGTACGAACGCCACGGCGGCCTGTCCAGTCGTGAAGCGGCGCGCCTTGTGGACACCTTCTTTCAGCTATTGCGGGAGCGTCTGATCCGCGGTGAGAAGGTCCAGATCACCGGTTTCGGCACGTTCCTCGTGAAGACGCGCCGCGAGCGTCGCGGGCGCAACCCCAAGACCGGCGACATCATCGCGATTCGCTCGCGAAAGTCCATCTTCTTCAGGTCTTCTCCCCAGGTTGAAGCCGCCGCCACCACCCTTTCCTCGGAAGCCGCCGTGTGATGAGCAAGCGAGTCTGAGGTCGAAATGGTCGAGCGCAAGATTCCCAACAAGCTGTTCTTCAAGATCGGCGAAGTTTGTGAACTCACGGACATCCAGCCTTACGTTCTGCGTTATTGGGAAACGGAATTCCCGACGCTGGCCCCCGCCAAGAACAGCTCCGGACAAAGGATCTATCGCCGCCGCGACATCGAGACGGTGATCCGCATCAAGGAGCTTCTCTATGGAGAAGGCTTCACGGTCGCCGGAGCCCGCAAGAAGATCGAGCAGGAACAGGCCGGCCGCGTCGATACCCCGGTGTCGCCCGCGGCCCTCGAACAGGCCTTTGAGGGCGCCGAGCCTGATACGAAGATTGGTCCCACACCTTCCGCCGCGGCCATCCGCGCGGCCATGGCTCACCCGCCCACCTCCGGTGAGCCCGCGGTGGCCCGAGACGACAAGACGCGCGCCATTCTTCAGGAAGTGAAGGAAGAGTTGCGAGCGCTGCTCAAAGTTCTCGATCGGAAGTAGCGCGACGCCTCGCCACCGCCTTCTGCGACTCAAACCGGCCGATCCCCCACGTCGTCATCGCGAGGGACCAGAAGTTCTGGCTTGGACCGAAGCGATCCTCGTCAGGCTTGGTCGTTGTGGCCCGCGCGGCCGGCACAGCGGTGGGCTCGCGGCGTGCCCCGAGGGCAGGCTGCGCGCCCGGGGACGCCTCCCGCGTCGGCACTTGGCTGACGGGACTTCGGAATCGTGTGCCTCCTTGCTCGGCTCGTTGAGCGCAAACCTCGATCACGGATTTTTGCGACTCGCGCTCAAGCGCGAAGCCTGGCCTTGGGCCACGCCCCGGCCGCCAGCGACCCACCGCAGTGCCGGCCACGCTCCATCCTCGCTCACGCACCTCTTGACCCGTTGCGCCTATCCACCCGATCTCGAAAGTGGTCGGGCGTTTGGCATCAAGGCTGGTAGACTCCCCCGCCCTCGTACGTTGACGTTCAGTCGGGATGTAGCGCAGCCTGGATAGCGCACCTGCTTGGGGTGCAGGGGGTCGGAGGTTCAAATCCTCCCATCCCGACCATCTTTTAGCTGGGGGGCGTTGCACGGCCCCGCCCCCCAGACCCCCGTCGCTTCGGCCCGAGTGAATCGGGCCTACGCTCTTCGCCCCTTCGTCATTGCGAGCCGGCCGTCGGTTGGCGGCCGGCGAAGCAATCCTCGGGACGGGGTTGGTGGTCCCACGGCCCCGCCCCCCAAACCCCCGTCGCTTCGGCGGGCAACAAACGAGCGCCAGCGACTTTGCTCTGGAGTGGGTCCGCGTAGCGGAGCCACTCAGGAAGCCCGCCTCCGCAAGCTTCCACCTCCGTCAATGCGAGCCGGCCGTCGGTTGGCGACCGGCGAAGCAATCCTCGG
>JANNJB010000702.1:0-3022 GCA_031405615.1 Vicinamibacteria bacterium
TGAGGAAGAGCACCACGAGCACGAGGGAGAGCGCGGCGATCGCCCCCCGACAACACGGCCCGACCCTGCAGCTGCACGACCGTGGTTTCGAGGGTCGTCACAAAGGCGAACCGCCTCGACTTCACCAGACGGTCGAGCCCCTCGTCGATAGAGGCGCGCAAGTCGGCCACCCGGCCGGACAGCACGCCGATGCGCTCCGAATTGAGACCGGCGAGACCCCCCTGCTGCTGTTCGCTGCTGATGGCGAGGCGGGCGAGTTCGATGGCCAGGGGCTGGTACTCCACAAAGGAGTTGCGAAGGTTCTTGATCTCATCCTTGCGGGTGTCGATCGAGATCGTCTCCACCGCGTCGAGGTAGCCCACGAGCTTGCTCCCGGACCGCTGCACGCTGTCGAGCAGGTCCGCCTCGCCCGTGCTCACGACCTCTTCGATCCCGGCGGTGAAGTCCTTGAACGAGTCATGCGCGGCGGAGAGTTGTTCATACTCGGGGAACGCGCGATCCTTCAGTTCGAACATATCCACCGCGACCCGGCGGCCGGCATCGAAGAACAGGCCGACCAGGACGCCGGTGGCCACGATGAAGCCGAGCAGCAGGAGGAAGAATTTGAAGGACAGCGAAAAACGCGACATCGTCTCTTCGCCTTCTCGATCTTTTCCTGAAGCGCTGGGGTTCCCGGGCTTCCTAGTTCGAGATTTCGAGGACCCGGACGCGGTCGTCGACCGCCGAGGCTTCGATCACCGCTATCGCTCCGGGCTGTCTCGCCACGAAGTCGACGAGCTGGGAACTGCTTCTGAAGACCTTGGGCACGGCGCCGCCGCCGGAGAAGAGCAGCCGTTTCCAGTAGGCTCGGAACTGGCTGACGCTCTTCTTGAGCGTCCCGGCCAGGAACGCCTCGCCGGCCTGGCTTTCCTCCTCGGGCATGGCGGGAACGATGCGCGTCCCCGATTCCCACAACGTCTTCTTGCCGAGGAAAATCCGGTTGAGGTCATCCGTGCTGAGCGAGGCGAGCTTGTTCTCCTTGCTCACGATCACTCGGAGAGACCGGTCGACTCCCTGCGCCTCCACGGCGGGCGGGGAAAGGGCGAGGCCGAGCGCAAGCGCGCCTAGCCATGAGGTGATGCGAACCATCTTGAGTTCCATGCTCAGAACCCCAGAACCAGAGCGGCCTTGAGCTCGTGATAGCCCTTGCCTTTGTACTTCGCAAGACTGGACCGGGCGCCGCCGCGGAAGTCGTTGTTCTCGATCTTCAACTGGAAGTTCTTGGACAGCTCGATGTTGATCCCGATGATGAAGTCCCGCCCGTCCACCGAGGCCTGGTCTCGATCGGGATTGATCTTCTCGAGCCGCAGGTAGGGCGTCCAGCCGTTCTTGAGGTGATAGGAGGGCTGGATGTACCAGCCGAGCTGTCGCTGGGACCCGCCGGACCTGCGCTCGAGAGAGCCGAAAGCCACTTCGCCAAGAACCCGGACGCTGGTGAAGTTCAACTCGGCCTCGAAACCGTGGCTCTCGAGTTTCGTGAAGGTCGGGGAACTGAGACGGTCCCGATAGAAGGAGTAGCCGACGCGGATGTTCTCGGTCGCATCCACGCGCAGACGAGCGGTGACGGACTTGGAGGTGTTTTCGTCCTCTTCGAAGGGGTTCGCCTCCTCCTGCTCGCCGTTGGCCACGAGCACGTCGTAGGAGATGTCCTTTCCGCCCACGACCCAGTCCCCGTGGGCGGCGATGCCGGCGCCCCACCGCGGGTAGAACAGATAGCCTCCGTCGACGATCCGGTCGTTCTTGTTGAGGCTCGCCGCCTCCTTCACGGTGAGGAAGGCGGGCTTGGCGGTATGGATCTCGTTGAACACGCCGAACGGAGTGAACATCTTCCCGAAGCGGAGCTTCAACTTGTCGGAGAGCGCATACTCGACGAAACCGTATTCGAGGGCCTGATTGCCGCGCCCCTCTTCGGTGGCGGTTCCATGCTCCCAGGACAGATCGGCGGCCACCCGCACGCGTTCGGAGACCGTGATGTTGAAGACGAGATCGAACTGGTCGGCGTCGAAGGAACCGTTTTTGTCCCCCGCGCCCTCCTTGCTCAACTGTTTCGAGAACTCGAAATTGGTGTAGCCGTTGATGACGATCCGGTCTGCCATTTCCTGCGCTGCCGCGGGCAAGGGCAGGGCGAGCGCCAGGGCGGCGGCGGCAAGAAAGCGCGTGCTCATCTGGACTTCTCCCCCAAGGGTCATTTGGGCGTGAAGTGTAATCGCAACCCCCGCTCGGCTTCATCTCTTGGGGAAACCGCCGACGAAACGCCCCGCGACGGCGTAACATTCGCCTTCAGCAGGTTCCAAAAGAGCCAACGAATCCAGGGAGAAACCATGCGAAGAGTCACATTGTCGAAGGGCGATTTTCTGTGGGAAGCGGGCGATGTCGCGCGAAACATCGGCATTGTCGAAAGCGGAAAACTCGGAGTTCGATCGGGCCGCGGCATCGTTGGGATCGTGGCCCCGAAAATGGTTCTCGGCGAAAGCGCCCTTTTGATGCTCGACGGCCAGGCTCAGATGCGCTCGGCCGCCGTGGTGGCTCTCGAAGACACCGTGGTGACGGAGTACTCGGCCTCGCTCTTCCAGCAGACCTTCGAGTCGGGACGTCACGACGTGGGCCACCTGATCCTCCTCTCCCTCATCGGTCAGGTGTGCCGCAACAATCTCCTGGTGATGGCGGCTCACGGCGAGAAGCTGGTGGTGGCGGCCCTGCTCCGGGGGCAGGTGCAGGCCATGGGTGAAACCGCGGCTCAATGCCGGCAGATCAAGACCTGGGACCACTTCACCTGGACGTTCAACTATCTCATCCACCTGCGCAACAATTCCGACCGGATGCGCGACGAGCTCGTCACCACCCAGGTGGAAGAGACTGCCGCCCTCACCAAGGCCTCCGAGATGATGAAGAGCCTGGTTCAGGGCAAGGACATCCTTCCCCATATCGAGGCCCTGATCGAAGCGGATCGGGCCAAAGCCGAGTGGTTCACCCGCTAGCCCGG
>JANNJB010000703.1:0-4281 GCA_031405615.1 Vicinamibacteria bacterium
TTCGGGTCGATCATCGGCTTCACCGCCTTTTCCTTCACGCGCCACACGCTGCCGTCGCATGTGGTGGGCACCTACGCGTACGTGAACCCGCTCGTGGCCGTGATCTTCGGCCGGCTCTTCTTCGCCGAGTCGATCTCGACGCAGACCGTCATCGGCGGTCTCCTGATCCTCGCCGCGGTCTTCGTGACGACAATGCCGAAGCCCACACCTCCCGCCGAGGCCTGCCAGGCGGAAGACTCTTAGCGGACGGCCTGCTCGGTGCTCGTCGAGCGGGAGCGCACCGCCTCCCGCTTCAACAATCCCTCGGCCAGGAAGGCGAACGCCAGAAAATGGACGATCACGAAGCACTGCGGTTCCAACGCGGTGGCCGTGGTTATCAGAACCGGACTGGCGAGGACGCCGAGGCTCACCAGAGCCATCACCGGCAGTGCGGTGCGCGCGGCCCGGACCAATCGCGAGACCACAACGCCACTTGCCGGGAGCAAAGCGGCGATCAGCAAGAGCCCCGTTGGAAACAGGAACAGTCCGACCGGCAATTCACCCGTCCATCGGCCGAGTCGATACCAGTCGGCGTGGGTGGTGATCGCGTAGTAGGCATCGATCACACCCTCGTTGGCGCTGCTGGCGGGAATCATCGATAGGCCGTCCCGCGGTCCAAAAGGCGAGATCTTGTAGAGGGCGGCGGTGGAAAGGGCGCGCTTGGCAAGGATGGACACGTACCACAACGGGTCCGTCCGGATGTCTTCCAGAATGACGTTGCGAAGGTGGATCTCCTGGTCCCGCTCGGCGTTGCCGGTTCGGCTCTCTTTGATGATCGCGCGCTCGCCGGCCTTGTCGCGGAACTCATACCCCTTGGTGCGGTCGAAGTCACCAAGCCCCTTCCAGATCAGGAGAGCGGGGTCGTGGTAGCGCGGCATCATCGGGCGCCCCCGTCGGGTCATCGCGGATTCGACCAATCCGTCCACGTAACGACCCAGCAGCAGGTAGGGAAGACACAACATCGCGGCGTTCACGAAGGTGAGCGCGAGCGCCAGGGGCCAGGCCTTCCTGCCGCGGGAGGGAAGGGCTCGAAAAGCGCCGATAACGACGGCAAGCAGGAAGGCGGGCAGGAGCGAAGGCACGGTGCCGCGCGCGATCGAGAAGACGCCGAGCACCACCCCCCACCCGAGCGAACGGAGGAGGAGGCCGCGCACCGTCACCCTTCCAAGGGTGGTGTAGGTGGCCAGGGCGCCCAGCACCACGATGCTCATGAGGTGAAAGCCGGCCGCCGAGTAGCCAAGCGCCAATAGATCCACGACAAAGGCCGACGAGCTCAGCAGGATCGCAAGGATGGCTCCCGCGATCGCATGCCCGGCCGATCGGAATTCGAGAAACAGAACGCCGAGAAGCGGCACGAAGATCAGGATGCCCAGCCAGAACAGAAGAAAGGGGGCGGCGCCCCCCATGACGCGGTAGCACAGGCCGAGCAACAGAGCGCGCCCTCCGTCATCAAAACGTGAGGCCGCCCGCCATTGACGGTCGGGAGAAATCGACCGGGGCGGCAGGGTTCTCCAGAACATGGCCGGCTCGATCTGCCGATCGGTCATTTCCTCCGCGAGCCGTTGACGGTAGGCGACGTAACGCGGGTCCTTCTCCCTTCGAACTGTGTCTTTCACCCGATAAGGCGCCACGGGAAACTCTCCGAGGCCCGCATAGCCGGCCGCGATCGCGAAGTCGTCCGACGAACGCCAGTACAGGAACAACTCGTCGGTGGTCGAACCCCCGATTCGCCATGCCGCGTTCACAAGGAGCAGCGCGCAGGCGGCGGTGAGCCCAAGAACGGGCCACAGACCTCGCCCGGATGAGATCAACCGATCCAACACCCGATTCATCGCGGCCTACGCGTACATCAGGAACGGCTTGCGGACGACTTCGAACGCGCGCGCCTGGGACTCGAACTGCTCCTTGAACTTCCGCATCGGCCGGCCGGCTTCGATCGCCGTACGAATCTCCGAGGTGCCGCACAGGATGTCGATCGGCAACTTGATGAACTCGTATTCGTAGGGAGGATCGCGCCACGCGAATTTCTTCCGGTCCTGGGCCCGCGCCTTCTCGATCAGGACCAGATACGCGTGGAAGGCGTCAATCTTCCGGCGGTCGGTGATGTGGATCTCGACCCCGCCGCACACCACACCCGCGTGTTTGTGGAACGTGGGCGTGAAGTAGCAGGGACGGAAGGCGAGGCCGCCAAGGTCCGCCTTGTCGAGGTCGGACGCGAGTTTCCAGGGGTCGAGCCAGGGCGCGCCCACGAGGTGGAAGGGGCGCGTGGTTCCCCGGCCCTCGGAGAGGTTGGTGCCCTCGATGAGGCAGCCGCCGGGATAGATGTAGGCAGTGTCCACGGTCGGCATGTTGGGCGAAGGCAGGACCCAGGGGAGCCCGGTGTCCTCGAAGTCCATCGCGCGCCGATAACCTTTCATGGCGACCACTTCGAGATCGAGCGAGAGCGAGAGCTCAGTCGCGAACATCAGCGCCAATTCGCCCACGGTCATGCCATGACGCACCGCGAGGGGGTGCATGCCCACGAAGGAGAGATACCCCGGATCAAGGACGTTTCCCTGAACGCACATGCCTCCGATGGGGTTTGGCCGGTCGAGGACGATGAGCCGCACACCGTGGGCGGCGCAGGCCTGCATCGCGTGAAGCATCGTGTAGATGAACGTGTAGTAGCGCGAGCCGACGTCCTGCACATCGAAGATCAGCGTGTCGATTCCGGCCAGCATCTTCCCGGTCGGAATGCGCGTCTCACCGTAGAGGCTGAACACGGGCAGGCCGGTCTTCGGATCTTTGAGGTCGCCCACTTCCTCGAGATCCTGCGCGTTCGCGAAAACGCCGTGCTCGGGCCCGAAGAGCGCCACGAGCTTCGTGCTCTTGAGGCTCTTGAGATGGAGCGCGGCGTGGGTGAGATCCGGCGTCACCGCGGTGGGGTTCGCGATCAGGCCGACCCGCGAGCCTTTGATCCGGGAGGGTCGGGCGAGAAGTTCTTCGAGTCCGCTGCGCACGCGTTTCAAGGTGTGTCCTCCCAGGAAAGAGGAGACGAGGTTAACGCGAGAGCTGGAGGTTCAGCTTGCCGACGCGAGCGCCCGACGCTTTCGTCACGTCGCCCGCGATGACGTCGCCGTCGAGACGGCCCGCGAAGCTGAGCCTCTCGCCCCCTTCGGTGAAGGAGAAGCGGAGTTCGCGGCGGGAGTAGCTGAGGTTTTGAAGGGATACATCGGTGGAGAGTTTTCCCTGCCGCGAGGTTCTCTGGCCCATGAGGCCCGACGGCATCGCGGTGAGACTGATTTCGATCTTGCGCGGCGGCCCGGAACCTTCGATGGCGCCCGACCAGTAGCCATCGAGGAGAGCCAGCGCCTGTCCGCCACCGAAAGACGGGCTCGAGGCCAGGGTCGCGAACGAACGAAGCCATGCCGGATCGGGGGAGCTCAGAACCGCGATCGGCACACCGGGCTCGGCGGAGCGGCGGCGCGCGGCCGCGAAGATATCCACGAAGACCTTGCCGTCGGGCGAGAGTTCGACGGTGCGCGTGGGACGCCGCCCCTGGAAGAACAGGTCGAACATGTCGTTGAGCTGGGCCGCCCAGAGAGGAGCGAGGGTCCGCGGATTCCCCGAGCCATCCGCCGGGTTCACCGTAAGCACGGCGCCGCCCGACGCGCTGATCGTCACGTCGCCGGCGATGAACTGAACCCGCGCGCCCCGCGCGTTCGCCGCGATGGCGTTGAGCCGGACCGCCGCGTCGTGTGCGCGTTTGCGGGACGCGGGGTCGGGGCCAAGAACCATCACCGGGCCAAGTTCGCAGGAGACCGCGGCGCGCGATCCCTCGAGAACCTCCGCGAAGAATCGCGGGGAATAAAGCGCTGCGGACTCTCTCCGGACCTCGATGGGATGCGCGACGGACATCTTCTGATTCGCCTGGATCAGGAGATCACGGGCGCCGGCGCTGTCGGAAATGCGAAGGCCGGGCAGCGAGAGCTTTATCTCGGTGTCGGACGCGGAAAGGACGGCGGCGTTTCTGCCGGAGACCGTTACCGCGAGATCGGGAGCGGCGAGGCCGAGGCCGGCGATGGTCACGATGTCCCCGGGAAAGGCGCGGGGGGGCGTCAACGACTCAATAAAGGGAAGCCGCCCGTAATTGAGGAGCGCCTCCTTGCCCACATCCGAACCGAGCGCGGCCCTGACCGATGTCCGCTGTCCCTCGTTGGCCGACACCTGAGGGACTCTGATGCGGATCCGGGCCGGCGTCGC
>JANNJB010000704.1:0-6332 GCA_031405615.1 Vicinamibacteria bacterium
CTCCGTTCTCGGCACCGGCACGGCGTCCGAGTGGCAGCACATCTTTCGCGGCGCCGGCTTCGTGACTGGAGTCGAGAACCGTCTGATTCCAGACTCCATGCAGTCCTCCGACCAGATGAGCTTCATCCGGAAGAACGTGCCAGGGGTCCAGCTCTTCACGAGCGCCCACGCCGACTACCACCGTCCGAGCGACACCGCCGACAAGATCGACGCCGCGGGTCTGGTGAAGGTCGCTTCGTTCGCGCGAGAGGGCATCGCCTACCTCGCAGAGCGCCCCACGCCGCTCACCAACACCATCCCGAAGACGGCGGGAGCGGCGGCGGCACAAGCACCCGCAGGCGCGCCTGGAGTCGCCCAGGCCCAGGGACGTCGTGTGAGTTTCGGCACGGTACCCGACTTCGCGTTCGCCGGTCCGGGGGCCCGAGTCGGCGGCGTGGTTCCAGGGTCGCCGGCGGAGAAGGCCGGCCTCAAGGAAGGCGACGTCATGATGAAACTCGACGCCACCGAGATAACCGGGCTTCAGTCGTTCTCCGACTTCCTGAAGACCGCCAAGGCCGGCCAGACCGTGACCGTGTCGGTGGTCCGCGAGGGCAAGCCGCTCACCCTCAGCGTAACCCTCGTCGAGCGCTGACCCACCCCCCGCGGGCGAGAACCTAAAGTCCCAGGTCGTCGATCGGCAGCGGGCGTCCGAGCAGGAAACCCTGCGCGATGTCGCAACCCGCGACCTCGAGAAAGTCCCGTTGCGCCTCCGTCTCGACACCCTCGGCAAGGGCGAGCAGATTGAGGCCGTGGGCCATGCCCATGATGCCAAGCACGATCGCGGAATCGGCCGGGCTCTCTCCCACTCCCGCGATGAACGACTTGTCGATCTTCACCATGTCGACGCTCAGCCGGCGAAGGTACGAAAGCGAGGCGTAGCCGGTGCCGAAGTCATCGACGGCGATCCGAACCCCCATGCGCCGAAGTTCGAACAGAACCGCGACAATCGTCTCGTCGTCCGCGATGGTGGCGCTCTCGGTGAGTTCGAGTTCGAGCCGGGTGGACGGAAAATCATGGGCGGTCAGGAGCTTCGCGATCCGTTTCGGAAACTTCGGATCGCGAAGCTGCAGGGCGGACACGTTCACCGCGAGCCGCGCGTCCTTCGGGAAGCGGCGCGCGTCCGAGAGCGCCTGCCCCAGAACCCAGTCGCCGATCGACTCGATGAGCCTGGTTTCCTCGGCCAGGGGAACGAAGGTCGCGGGCGGGACCTCGCCCAGGGTCTCGTCGTTCCAACGCAGCAGCGCCTCGTAGCCCACGATCCGAGGCGAGCGCAGGTCGAACTGCGGCTGGTAGACGAGCGAGAACTGCGCCTTGCGGATCGCTTTCACCAGCGACTGTTCCATCGACAGCCTGCGCTGCACCCGCTCGTTCATGGACGGCGCGAACATGCGGTAGGTATTGCGGCCCTGCTCCTTCGACTGGTAGAGCGCGTTGTCGGCGTTTTTCACGAGCGTCTCCGCATCGTCGCCGTCGGTGGGCCACGAACTCACGCCGACACTGGTGGTCACGCGGAGGGTGTGGCCGCCGATTTCCATCGGCTCGTTCATCCGCGCGATCAGCTTTTCCGCTACCCGCGCCGCCACGTTCCCATCCTTCACCCGGCTCAGGAGAACCACGAACTCGTCGCCGCCGAACCGGGCCACCGTGTCCTCCTCGCGCACCGTGGACCTGAATCGGAGGGCGACCTGCTTGAGGAGGAGATCGCCGATGGTGTGGCCGAGGGTGTCGTTGACGCGCTTGAGGTGATCGAGGTCGGCGTAGAGGACGGCGATCGGCTCGCGGTGGCGCCGCGCGCGGGCAAGGGCGAGATTGAGGCGATCCGCGAAGAGCGTCCGGTTGGGCAAGCCGGTGAGCGGGTCGTGGTAAGCCTGAAACTCGAGTTCGGCTTCGGCGTTCACCCGGGCGGTGATGTCGGAGAAGAAGTTGAGAGTCGCCGGTCGTCCTTCCCATACGATCGTGACTCCGGTCAGATTCATGTGCCGGATTTCCCCGTCTTTCCGGGCGACCCTGAGGACGTAGCTGCTCGGAAGAATCTCGCCCTTGAGCCTTCGCAGGTGGCGGTCCACCACCATGGCGCGATCGTCGGGATGGATCAATTCCACGAAAGGGAGCGCGCGGATCTCGTCGGGCTCGTACCCCGTGGCCTCCGACACCGCCCGGTTGAAGAAGACGATCTTCCCGTCCTGGGCCACGCCGATGGGCTCGGTCGCGTTCTCGAAGAGCAGCCGGTAGCGTTCCTCGGACTTCTCCAGTTCGGCGGCGTAGCGAACCATGCCCGAAACATCGGTCGCGGTTCCGGTCACCCCCACGAACTCCCCGGCGGGCGAGACCTCCGCGATGGCGTTGGCGTTGAGGTGGACCGGTGTGCCGTCCTTCCGACGATGAACGGTTCGGTATCCGTTGATGCGCGAGCCGCCTCGGATCGCCTCGAACTGCTGACGATCCTGCTCCGCCTGTTCCGGCGTCGAGAACTCCGCGAAGTTCCGGCCCACCATCTCGCCCGCGGTGTAGCCGTAGATGCGCATCGCCGCGGTGTCGTTCACGAAGGTGAAACGACCCTCGGCGTCCATCGACCAGATCAGGTCGTTCGAAAGCTCCACCAGCCGCTTGTAGCGGTCGGTATCGATGAACTTCCGGGGCTTTTGCGGCATGAGCAGGGTATTCTCGCGGGGCCCTTCGCAACCGCGAAACCCCGGCAGTGAAGTCTGCGGAGCATACCTGCCCGAGGCCACCGAGCAGCGCCCGGGCACGCGCAGCGTGCCCCTACGCCGTCTTCCCGATCTCGCGCACGAACACCCACGCGGTGTCGTTCGACTTGTTGTAGAAGAGGGTCACGGTCACGTTGCGAGGCGCCATCTTGAAGTCGAACAGGTAGGGGAACACCTCGTGGAGTTCCTTGTTCTTGATGCCCTCGTGGAACTTGCCCGCGAACTCGCGGACGTTCGTGCAAGGCGCCACCTCTTCGAAGAAGCTCCGGCCGATCACGCTTTCGGGCTTGCGGCCGGTCAACTTCGCCTCGTAGTCGTTGAAGCGGAGGATGGTCCCCTTCGCGTCGAGCTGGATGGCGCCGAAGGGAAGGGCATTCAGCTCCCTGGGCTGCATGTGGTCGATCCGCTCGAGTTCGGCGCGGCTCAGGGTTTGGGTGTCCTGGTTTGTCATAGGTCTCCTGATCTGGGTGAAGGAACCGTCGTTCCTTGAAAGGGTTTGGGAGGGGAAGCGCCCGGGCGGGCGCACAAGAAGCCCTGGGCGAGATCCGCGCCGTGGGCCTCGGCCCAACGCCACTCGCCTTCGGTCTCCACCCCTTCCACAACGCTGATCGCCCCGACTTCGCGCGCGAGGTCGAGGAGTTTCTCCACCACGACCGCCTTGTAGGGATCCTCGTCAATACCGCGGATCAACTCCATATCCAGCTTCACGAAGTCGGGCCGGAGGCGGGCGAGAAGGTTGAGAGAACTGTAGCCGGCGCCGAGGTCGTCCAAGGCAACGCGGAAGCCGCTGCGGCGATAGAAGGAGAGGATGCCGAGGAGGTGATCGACGTCCCGTACCTCATCGCTCTCGGTGACTTCAAAGACGAAGCGCGAGGGCAAAAGCCCCGCCTCTTCAACCGCGCTCACGGTCGAGCGCAGGCAGAAGGCGGGATCGTAGACGGAGTTCGGGGTGAAGTTGATGAAGACGTTCGTCTCCACGTGCTTCGCCACCACCGCCCCGATGCTCGCGATGCGCGCGGCGCGGTCGGTCTGAAAGATCACGTTGGCGTCCCGGGCGGCGCGGAAAATCGCCCCCGGCGAAATCATCGAGCCGTCCGTCTCGCGGCCCCGTAGGAGCGCTTCGTATGCGAACACTTCGAGGGGCTTGCCGAAACTCACGATCGGCTGGAAGTGGGTTTCAATGCGCCCGTCGCGCAACATCTCGACCACCCAGTCGCCGCTGGATCGCGCGACAAAGGTCTGAAGCGATTCGAACCGGAGGAGGTCCTCGAGCGACGGCTCGGCGCCGTCGGGCAAAAGCAGACACTTTCCATCCGCGAGTTCAAGACGCGAGAGCGCTCCGGAGAGGTCGACCGCGACGCGCCTCGCCGCACCCTCACCAAGGACGACGCCCAGGATGCCCCGTGGCGAGGGCGCCGCGGGAAGACCCATGCGGGAGAAGAGGCCCTGCATCTTCGTAAGGGCGTGCCCGGGCGGGGGGGCGATGAAGAGGGTTCCCGGCTGCAAAGGTGCGGGCAGCACTTCGCACTTCTCGCAGGCCGGAAGCGGGCGGCGCGCCGATCCCGTATCCGTGACCGAGCCTATCGTCCGGGCGGGACGGCGGTGCGGCCGCGTGGAAACGGCGGAAGGCGGTGGCGACGACCCTTTCTTCACCCGCGGATGATAGTGGCGGGCGGCGACCCGGGTCAACTTATGCCCAGCTTTTGAGCAGATTCATAGGCCGCGCCGTGTTCCTATCGGCTGTTTTTCCTCTCGTCACACCGGCGAAAGCCGGTGCCTAGCGCGAACTCCCGTTTTCCGCCGCGAAGTGCAAAATCAATTACGGGTATATCCGATAGAGCATCCGCGGGAACGCGATGGTCTCCCGAAGATGATCGATGCCGCAGATCCAGGTCACGAAACGCTCGACCCCAAGGCCAAACCCCGCGTGCGGCATCGAGCCGTACTTCCGGAGGTCGATGTACCAGCGGAACGCCTCCTCGGGGAGACCATGATCGTGGAGCCGCTTCAAGAGCAGGTCCGGATCGGAAATGCGCTCTCCGCCGCCCACGATCTCGCCATAACCCTCAGGCGCGAGGATGTCCGCCGAAAGCGAGTATTTCGGATCCGTCGGATCGGGTTCCATGTAGAAGGCCTTGATGGCCGACGGAAAGCGATGGACGATGATCGGCTGGTCGAACGATTCGCCGAGCACGGTTTCGTCGGTTCCGCCAAAGTCGCTCCCCCACTCGGTCTTCGAGCCCTTCTCGCGAATGATCCGGATCGCGTCGTCGTAGTGAACCCAGGGGAAAGGTGTCTTCACCTTCTCGAGACGGGTGACATCGCGGCCGAGGCGCTCGAGTTCCAGCTTCCTCGAAGCGAGCACACGCTGGATCGCGAAACAGATCATGTTCTGCGCCACTTCGAAGGCATCCGCCAGATGCGCGAAAGCCATCTCGGGCTCGAGCATCCAGAACTCGGTCAGGTGACGTCGCGTTTTCGACTTCTCGGCCCGGAAGGTCGGGCCAAAGCAGTAGACCTTGCCGTGCGCGGCCGCGTTCGCTTCGTTGTAGAGCTGGCCGCTCTGGGTGAGGTACGCGGTTCCTTCGTCGAAGTAGGGCACGCCGAAGAGCGTCGTGGTTCCTTCACACGCCGCGGGCGTGAAGATGGGCGTATCCACCAGGGTGAAGCCCGCTTCGTCGAGGTAGTCGCGGAACGCCTTGATGACGGTGTGCCGGATGCGGAGGATCGCGTGCTGCCTCTCTGAACGCAGCCACAGATGACGGTTCTCCATGAGGAAGGCGGTGCCGTGTTCCTTGGGAGTGATTGGAAACTCGTGAGTCGACTGGATGACCGTGGCGTCCTTGACGTCCACTTCGAAGCCGCCGGGCGCGCGCTTGTCTTCCTTCACCACACCCGTCACTTCGACCGAAGACTCCTGCCCGGACTTGTCGAGCGAAGCCCACGCCTCTTCGCTCACCGCGGCCTTTGAAACCACGGCCTGCGCGAAGCCGGTGCCGTCGCGCAGAATGAGGAACTGGAGTTTCCCGCTGCTCCTCTTGTTGTGGATCCAGCCCTGCACCTTCACGGTCGAGCCCACGTGGCTCTTGAAGTCCTGGATACGTGCGATGGCGGTCATTTCAACTCCTCGAGGTGGCGGCGCAGGACGGAAGAGAGCGAAGCAAGTTCAGGGTGGCGCTCCAGATTGCGCTTCACCTGGGCCAGGGTGCCCGGAATGTAGGGAAGGTAGACGGGGTTGGATCGCACCACGGCCATGTAGCCGAAGGTGCCGAGCGCTTTCAGGTTGCGCTGGATCGACATCAGCTCGAAGCGTTGAGCGAAGGTTTCTCGGGTCTCGTCGGGCGCGCCCTTCTGACGGAACTCCTCCGCTCGGTCCTGTACGAACTCCTCGCCGAGGGTCACATACGAATCACGCAGGAGGGAGGCCAGGTCGTAGGTGGCCGGGCCCATCCGGGCATCCTGATAGTCGATCCAGTAGAGGCGCCCGTTGTGGTGCATGAGGTTCCGGCTGTGATAGTCGCGATGACACAACACGCGCGGCCAGGACGCGATCTTCGCGGCGAGCGAGTGAAATCCCTCGGCGAG
>JANNJB010000705.1:0-6837 GCA_031405615.1 Vicinamibacteria bacterium
TTGAAACCCCCGCCGGCCGCGCCGAAAAGGTCCTCGGCGGATCCGCGGTCTACTTCGCACTCGCCGCCTCGTATTTCACCGACGTGAACCTGGTGGGTGTGGTGGGCGACGACTTCGGGCCAAAGGAGCGGGCGGTTTTCGAAGGTCGGCGGATCGATCTCCAGGGGCTCGAACATGCGCCCGGGAGGACCTTCCACTGGCAGGGCAAGTATTCGACCGATCTCAACTCTCGCGAGACTATCTGCACGGACCTCAACGTCTTCGAGCACTTCAAGCCCAAGCTGCCCGAGAGCTACCGCAAGTCCGATCGTCTCTTCCTCGGCAACATCGAACCCTCGCTCCAGCGCGATGTTCTCGAGCAGGTCGACGCACCCAAGCTCGTCGGCTGCGACACTATGAACCTCTGGATCAACCATCGTCTCGAGGAACTCAAGAAGACGCTGGCCAGGGTCGAGGTTCTTCTGATCAACGACTCCGAGGCCAAGGAGCTCGCGGGTGACTGGAACATCATCCGTGCCGCCCGGATCATCCGCGCCATGGGCCCGAAGACGCTGATCATCAAGAAGGGCGAACACGGGGCGCTCCTGTTCCAGGATGACACCTGCTTCCTCGCCTCCGCGTTTCCCCTCGAACACGTCAAGGATCCGACCGGTGCTGGCGACTCGTTCGCGGGCGGACTGATGGGCTACCTCGATCACGCGAACTCCCACGACACCGCGACGTTCCGCCAGGCCGTCATCATGGGCTCGACCGTGGCCTCCTTCTGCTGCGAGGCTTTCGGCGTCGAGCGTTTCCTCGACCTGACGCGCGAACAGATCGAAGAGCGCTTCCACCAGTTCGCATCCATGGTCCACTTCGACCGGTTACCGACGAATGGCAAGGCGTAGGCCCAATTCACTTGGGCCGGAGCCGCGGGGGTCTGGGGGGCAGAGCATGGCGTTGTGCGTAATCTGCGGCCCCCCAGCTAAATAATGTCCATCCGGCAGGACGCGATTCTCCTGGTTGGCGCGACTGCTCTTTCTTACCCAATCGGCCTCGCGATTGATTCGTATTTCCTTCTCCCCGTTCTAAATGCCGCTCCCGCCTGGTGGGTGATGGCGCGCCGCCTCCGCGCGGGAGATCTGCGCGGGGCGATCTGGCTCATGCTCATCTTCCCGATGGCCCTCGCGGTGTTCGGCACCGTGTCGTTCGCGCTATGGCCGACCACGGATGGAAAGACACCGTTTGTCCTGAACGGTCCCGAGTATCGCGAAGAGATGTTCCAGTGGATCCGCTTCGGGGGCGGGACCGAGGGTAACTGGCGCCTCTTCCTGCCCCTGCACATCACCCACCTCGTGGGTTTCGTGATCGTCAGCCTTCTCACCGGCAGTCTGGTTTCGATCACCGGCGGCGCTGTCCTGACGAACTACATGAACGGCTACGTCGCCTCGATCCATCGCGCGGATGCGCCTTTGTGGGCGACCGTGTTGTTCGGCTGGCAGCCCTGGGCGATCTGCCGGGTGGCCGCTTTCTGCATCCTCGGCGTCGTCCTTGCTGAGCCGTTGCTGTCGCGCGTGTTCCGGTATCCAGCACAACCGTGGTCACGCCTGCGCCCGTGGGTGCTCATCGCCTCCGTTCTCATCCTGGCCGACTGGACCCTCAAGGCGACACTCGCACCGACCTGGGGACGCGTCTTGAACTCAGCGATTCCCGTGAACCTGCCCCCGGCGTTGCCCGAAGACCCGCACCAGGCGCATCACTAGCAGACCCGTCCCGATTTCCGGGGGTTATGGTCTGAAGAAGGCGCCCACTTCGTCGGCGGCACGAATCGTGGCGCCGCCCTTCCCCAGCTTCTCCCGCACTTCTTCCAGGTTGCGCAGCATCTCCGCGCGCGGGCGTCCCTCGTCGAGGACCCGTAGCGTCTCTTCGGTCGCCCTCGCCGGCGTGAAGTCGCTTTGAATCAACTCCGGGACCACCACGCGCCCCGCGATCAGATTCACCATCGCGTAGTTCGAGACGCTGACCAGCGGCTTGCCGAGCGCGTAGGTCAAAGCGGAGAGTCGATAGACGACGACCATGGGCGTGAGGGTGAGGGCGGTTTCGACGGTGGCCGTGCCCGAGGCCACGATGGCGACGCGGGCGGCGGAGAGAACGTCGCGTGTGGCGCCCTCGAGCACCGTGACTCCCGCGGCCGCGGCCTCCTGAAACGCTCCGGCCCGAAGATGCGGCGCGGCGGCAAGCACGAACTGCAGTTCGGGACGCCGCTCGCGCAGGATCTTCACTGCCTCCAGCATGGGCGGCAGATTGAAGCCCACTTCCTTGTTCCGGCTCCCGGGCAGAAGGGCGATCACGGGACGACCTTTGGCGAGACCGAGTCGCGCCGCGACGGCGGAGCGATCCAAAGGCGGCTGCACATGATCGATCAGCGGATGACCGACGAAGGCCACGGGCACCCCCGCATCGTGATAGATCTGCTCCTCGAACGGGAAGATCACGAGCATCTTCGCGACATCGCGCTTGACGTCCTTTATCCGCCCTCGCCGCCACGCCCAGAGCTGAGGCGAGACGTAGTACACCACCGGGATCCCGAGTTTCTTGAGTTCGCGAGCAAGGCGCAGGTTGAAGTCCGGATAGTCGATCAGAACCGCAACGTCGGGCCGCGTCCGCGCCGCCTCCGCGACCACGGAGTCGAAGAGACGCTTGAGCCGCCGAAGGTGCGAGAGAACCTCGACGAGGCCCACCACCGCGAGATCGCGAAGGTGAGCGAGGAGACGCACGTTCGTAGCCGCCAGGCGATCCCCTCCAAGGCCAAAGGCCTCGAGGTCAGGATGACGCCTTCGCAGCTCCGCCACGAGCTCAGCGGCGTAGAACTCGCCTGACGGCTCGCCGCAGGAGATCAGGAGGCGGGGCATCTAGTGTCCTGCCTCACAAATGCGCGTCACATGAGAGCGCCGATGCATCCCGGCCCGCTGCGTTGCTCGTGGCCCAAGGCCAGGCTTTCGCTTCCCCAAGGGGAAGCTTCGCGCTCGCCCGAATATTCCCGATATTCGCGGCTCCTCGGCGTCTTGCGGCTCCGGGCGCCTCGACGCTCGCATGTAACGCGGATTTATGAGGCTGGACACTGGCTACTTTGCAATCGTCGTTCCGAACAGATGTGTGTCGAACCAGTCGAGATTCTCCTGCAGCGCGTGACGCACCGCCTTCGGCTTGTTGAGGCCATGGCCGAAACCCTTGTAAAGCGCGAGGCGCGTGACGACACCCTGATCGCGCAGGCCCTGGTACAACTCCAAAGCGTTCGAGACGGGAACGCGCAGATCCATGTCGCCGTGCTGGATCAACGTCGGCGCCTTGGCGCCCTTGATGTAGGTCATCGGGGAGGTCTTGCGATAGATCTCAGGATCGTCCCACGGGTTCGCTTTCAGATACTGCCGGGTGAAGGGATGGATGTCGGTGCTCACGTAGTAGGTCACCCAGTTGGAGATGCCGGCGCCCACCGAGACCGCGCGGAACCGCGCGGAGTCGTGGGTGGTGAGAAACGCCGAAATGTAGCCGCCCTGGCTCCAGCCCATGACTCCGACTTTCGTCTTGTCGACCAGACCCTTCGACACGAGGCTGTCGATTCCCGAGTTGACGTCCCAGGCATCACCGACGCCGAGATTGCGCACGTTGAGCGACCGGAAGGCTTCGCCGTAACCTGCGCTGCCGCGGTAGTTGGGCTCGAGGATCAGAGCACCTTTCGCCAGCCAGCTCTCCATCGGATAAACGTAGGTCGCGCCGAAGAGGCTCGGCCGCGAAACCCCGGTGGGTCCGCCGTGAATGATCACGAGAAGGGGCGCCGGCGAACCCGGCTGAAAGCCCGCGGGCTTTCGCAGAACCCCTTCGATCGTCGCGCCGTCCGAACTCTTCCACGACACGACTTCGCTCGTGCCGAGCGTCATCGAAGCGACCTGGCTCCCCAGATCCGACATCTTCCTGGCGCTGCCGCCCGTCGTTCCCGCGAACACATCAGGGTAGGCCGAGGCTGAACTGCCCACGAACGCGACGCTCGTCCCGTTGTCATTGAAGGAGAAACCCGAGGCGATGGGGTGGCCCAGATTCACGCGGGACACCGTCTTCGCCGCCGGATCGAGCTTGAAGAGACCCGCCTCGGTCTTGAGATTGGCGGCGAGGAAGATGCCGGTGCTCTTCCAGGCCACGAGTTGAGGATCTTCATCGAACGTCGTGGAGAGTGCCGTGATCCCGCCGCCCTTTGCCGGGATGAGAGCGACCTTCCCGTTCTTGTAATAGAAGGACGACACCTCGAGCATGGCGGTGGCGAAGGCGATCTGTTGTCCGTCGGGGGAGTAGCGGGGATTGTTGTCCGGCCCCTCCTGGGTCACCAGCGGACGGACCGTCGTGGTCTCGGTGTCGACCACGGAGATGTTCGTGGTGACGCCGAAGGACGGATCGGAACTCTGGGAGAAGTCGAAAGCGATCTCGCGGCCATCGGGCGACCAGTCGAACGAGCCTACGACGAATGTCCCCGAGGTCAGCCGCTTCGCTTCGCCTCCCTCGACGTCGATCACGTGAAGGTGAGCGGGATTGGTCGCTTCGTCTTCGATGGTCACGTCGCCGTACTTCTTCTGTCGCTCCTTCATGGCCTCGCTCTTCGCGTCGGCGGATACGAACGCGATGCGCTTCCCGTCGCGCGACCAGGCGAAGCGGGATACCCCTTCCTCGGCGGAGGTGAGCTGGCGCGACTCGCCTCCCGAAAGGCTCATCACGTAGATCTGCCGTTTGCCGTCGCGGTCGGAGATGAAAGCGAGCGACGATCCGTCCGGCGAGAAGGCCGGAGACTCCGTGGATTTCTTCCCTCCGGTGAAGAGCGCGCCTTTTCCGGTGCGGACATCGGCGAGCCAGATCTCGGTTTCGAAAGTGTTGTCGTCCCAGTTGGCTTTTCGGACCACGTAGGCGACGCGCGACCCGTCGGGCGACAGGGCCGGCGAAGACGCCCGTTTGAGAGAGGCCATTTCATCAATGGTCGGGGTCGCCTGGGCCAAAGCCTGTGAGGCAGAGAGGACCAGCAGAAGAAACGTGGTCATTCGCGTGAAAGTCACAATCGTATTCCTTGAAAAGTAATGGAGTTGGCGGCCTTGTGTGTCCAAGGATACAGACCGCGCCCTCGGCATGGACTAGGGTTGCCACGGGTCTCGCTCCCAATCTTTGGGCGCCCGGCCCGCGAAGAGGCACAACATGAAACCATCCCCATTCCTCCTGACCTTGGCACTCCTGCCGTTCGGTTGCGGCCCGGCCGGGCAGAATATCCCGGCGTCCGATCCCAACGCCCCCGCGCAGCCTGCGTCCGGCGGCTCTTCGCGCCCGTCCAGCGGCTCGGGAGCTTCGGCTCCCGCCGTCCCCCGGACGGCCCCGACCGAGCGCCCGGCCACCCCGACGCCACGTCCGCGGCTCGTGATTCCCGCGGGCACGCTGCTGCCCATAGAAATTCAAAGCACACTTTCGACGGACTCGAGCCGGGAAGGCGACGCCGTTCTCGCCGTCCTGACCGAAAGCGTTCCCCTCGATGGTTTCACGCTCGACAAGGGCGCTGAGGTTCATGGCCGCGTCTTCACGGCGGTCCCGGCCAAGAGGGTGAGCGGTCGCGCGCGCCTGGTCTTCGGCTTTGAATCGGTCATGGAAGGCGGAGACAAGCTCTCCATCAGCACGGAAGCGATCGACACGACCGGCAAGTCGACGGGCAGCAAGGACAAGAAGATCATCGGGGGCGGCGCCCTAGGCGGTCTCATCGTCGGCGCCATCAAGGACGGCAAGAAGGGTGCTGCCATCGGCACGGTGATTGGCGCGGCCGCGGGCGGTGGCGCTGTCCTCATCATGAAGGGCCATGAAGTCGAAATCCCTCGCGGCGCTCAGATCACCGTCGTAGTCACCAACTAGGCAGGCGAAGGAAGGCGACGTAGCGGGCCATCTGCTACTCCCTTCCGGACTTGACTTCGGTCCACAGGCGATCGTGCCGGGTCGCCGATGCGCCCAGGTCCTCGTAGGCCCGCAAGAGCTTCATTGTCGCGGCGTCTGGAAACATCGCGGGGTTGTCGCGAACTCCGGGGGGGAGCAACGCTCGCCCGGCTCTCGAGGGAGTGGAGTATCCGGTGGTGAGAGAAATCTCGGCCGCGATCTCGGGCTCCATCACGAAGTCCAGGAATTCGTGGGCGAGGTCTTTGTGCGGCGCGTTAGCCGGGATGGCGAGGCTGTCCGCGAAGAGCATGGCCCCCTCTTTGGGGATCGTGAAGCGGACCCAGGGTGCGTCCCTCATGAGCTTGGCGATCTGACCCGACCACGACTGAGCGAGGACCACCTCGCCCGAGCGGATGGCGTCGTCGAAGCTCGCCGAGTCGTACGCGCGTACCAGCGGCTTCTGGTCGGTCAGGATCTTGAGGATCCGCTTCAGGATCTCCGGCTCGACCGTGTTCGGATCTTCGCCCAGGACGAACGCGCCGAAGGCGACCGCCTCGCGGGCGTCGTCGAGCATGAGGATCTTCCCCCGAAAGCGCGGATCGAGGAGGACATTCCACGAGTTGACTTCCGGAACGAGCCGGGCGTCCGAGGCGATCCCGGTAACCCCCCACAGATACGGGATCGAATAGCGGTTCTCGGGATCCCACGCTTGATCTCTGAATTCCGGAGCGGTGTTTCCGAACTGAGTGAGCCGGTCGAGGTCCAGTTCAGCCAGAACACCCGCCTCGATCAAGGGGGCCAGGGTGTAGGTCGGCGGACAGATCACGTCGTACCCCGGGTTCCCCGCGAGCATCTTGGAGAGCAGCGCTTCGGCCGAATCGTAGACATCGAGATTCACGCGAGCCCCAG
>JANNJB010000706.1:0-5446 GCA_031405615.1 Vicinamibacteria bacterium
GACCAGGCTCACGGCGTCGCCCCGGGCCGCTTCAGCATGCCGCCCTCGAGCGAATACAGGGCCGCGAGCAGCGCGCCTTCGACGGAGACGGCGTCCTTGAGTCCGACCCGGGCGCCCACGCGGGCGAGGCCGGCGGTCACCGCGGTGTCCGGAGCGCCGCGCGGGATGAGCGAGCGACGCTCGAGAACCTTGCGCGCCCAATCAAAGCGGGCGCGTTCGGGTTTGGCGAGCACGCCGTCGCGATCGACGAAGCAGATGATCGCGGTACCGAGGTAGGTCTCCTTGAGCCGGGCGTTCTCCATCTCGTAGGCGCCGGTGCTGTCGGAGACCCGCGTCGTGGCGGCATCGAGCGGCACCACCGCGGCCTCGCACGGACCGAGCGCGGTGCGGAAAGGAACGATCGCCGGGAGCTTGAGCGCGCGCCACTGGTCGAAGGTCAACGTCGCCTGCGCCGAATCGAAGCCGGGCGTGCCGAGGAATCCTTCGACGGCGGCGATGGCCGCGGCACGGGAGCGGGCGATGGATCCGCACCGAACCGCGGCGATCGAGACGGTCGCGGCCGGAGACGCCGCCGCCGGGGACGAAAGGGCCGCTGGCGCAGGGGTCGCGGTCGCGGCGGGCGAAGCAGGAGGAGGAACCGGCCTCACCGGCGTGGCCGAAATTGTCGCTTTCGGCGCGGGCGCCTCGGGCTTCGTGCCCATGCAGTACCGAAGCGGAAGCATCAGGAGCAAACCGAGAATGAACAGGCCGATCGCTTCGGCGAAACGCCCCCGGGGGGCCAGAGCCTTCGTCGCGACGCTCGGCGGCAGGACCTCGGCGGCCGCGGCCTCGACAAGACCCACATCAACGGTCTTGAGACTCCGGCCAAAGGCGCCCACCAGCGCCCGGTCGCAGAGCACGTTCACCACTCGCGGGACGCCGCCCGAGAGCTGATACACCCGCGCCACCGCGTCGTCCTCGATCTCCGCTCCGTTGCCGCCCGCCACCACCAGACGGTGCTTCACATACCTGCGCGTCTCGTCGAGCGACAGCGGCTCGAGATGCGACCGCGACGTGATCCGCTGCGAAAGCTGACGGAGCGAGGGCTGGTCGAGCATGTCGCGCAACTCGGGCTGGCCCACGAGGACCAGGGTCAGAAGTTTCTCGCGTTCGGTTTCGAGATTCGAGAGCAGGCGCAACTGCTCGAGCACGTGGGGCTTGAGGTTCTGGGCTTCATCGATCAGCACCACGACCTTGAGGTTCAGCGCCTTCGCCTCGATGAGCGCGTTCGCCTCGATGAGCGCGTTCGCGAGCGTGTCCACCGCGTCCTTGAGCGATCCGCCCGAGAACGGGACCTCGAGATCCTGCATGATCGCGTGGAACATCTCGCCCGCGGAGAGTGCGGGGTAGAGGATCACCGCGGTGCGAACGTCTGCGCCCACCTGGGAGAGAAAGTGGCGGATCAGCGTGGTCTTGCCGGTGCCCACTTCTCCCGTGAGGAGGAGAAAACCGGCCCGCTCGCGGACACCGAACTCGAGGTTCGCGTAGGCCTCCTGATGCTTCGGCGAGAGGAAGAGGTATCGAGAGTCCGGGGTCAGGTTGAAGGGCTTCTCCGTAAACCCGAAGTGTCTCTCGTACATGGCTCTCCGCCTCGGAGTCTAACGGTGATAAGAAGTGCTTTGTGAGAAAAGCCCAGGCCGTCTGGATGAACGCGCCGCACGCCCCGCTCGAGATGCGCGAGCACGACTTTCCAAGCCTCCCGCCCGGAGGAATCCTGCTCGAAACCGTGGCGAGCGAGGTCTGCGGAACCGACGTCCACCTCCACGAAGGGCATCTCGACTCTGTCCCCTGGCCGATCATTCCCGGGCACGTTTCGTGCGGCCGCGTGGTGGAAACCGCGGGTTCGCCGCGGGACCCGTTCGGCGAGGATATCCATCGGGGCGACCTGGTCACGTTCTACGACGTGTACGGACAGTGCGGGTCGTGCTATTCGTGCCTCGTCGCGAAGCAGGAGACGCGGTGTCCGCACCGGAAGGTCTACGGCATCACCACGAGCGCCAACGACGGCCTTCTCGGCGGATGGGCGACCCACATCGAACTGCGTCCCGGCGTGCGCACGGTCAAACTCAAGGCCGGCGTCACCGCGGATGATTTCATGGGCGGCGGGTGCGGCCTGCCCACCGGTTTCTCGGCGGTCGAGCGCGGCGGCGTGGTCCTAGGCGACACCGTCCTCGTCCAGGGAGCCGGCCCCGTCGGACAAAGCGCCGCGATCTTCGCGAAGCTCTGCGGCGCCTCTCGTGTGCTGATGATCGGCGGTCCCGCGAACCGGATCGAGGCCGCGGTGGCGCGGGGTGTGGATGCGGCCATCGACATCGGCGCCGTCCCCGACGCTGCGGAACGCAAGCGCTGGGTTCTCGACCAGACCCAGGCGCGAGGCGCCGACCTGATCATCGAAGCCACCGGCAACCCGGCCGCGGTGCGCGAGGCCCTGGAGATGGCGCGCGACGGCGGCCGCGTGGTGGTGGTGGGTCAGTACACCGACGCGGGCGACATCACGATCTCCCCGCACCGCCACCTCAACCGGAAACACATCACCCTTCTCGGTTCGTGGGGCTACGAATTCCGTCACCTCTACCTCTCGATGGGCGGGCTCGAGCGCACGCGCGAGCGGCTCGACTGGGCCGGCTTCGTGACCCGCGAGTATCCGTTGCAGGAAGCCTCGAGAGCTCTTCGGGACATGAAGGAGCAGGCGGTCCTCAAGGCCCTGATCCGGCCCTGATTGCCTGGGCGGCCTAGCGAAAGACCGGCGGTGGGGGCTTAGGAACCTGTCCTTTTCGCATGGTCGGCGTGGGCTTGGGCGCGCCCCGGCCGGACATGAGACCCGCCAGGAAGATGAGCCCGCCCAGAGCGATCATCGCGAGGAACAGCATCCCGGCCAGGCGCGCCGGGGCTACCCTCTGGAAGCTCGCGTTGCACGAGATGCAGCGGTATGTCGTCTGGATGTTGAGCCGCAGCCCTTCAACGCTCGAAGGACGGATATCCCGGGAGCCGCAGTGTGGGCATTTTCCTCGGGGCGCGCCCATGGAAGCACGCGGGACAGAGGGGACCCAATCCGATCCCGCCGCGGTATCCCGGTCGGCGCGCTCCTGCATTTCGAGCGGCCAGAAGGGTACGTGGAGTTCGGCTGGATCGACCTGCGGGTTGAGGATGGCTGAGGAGCGCGACACCGGAAAATACGCCCCGCAGTCGAGGCACTTCGCCGGGCGGAGGCTGAACACTCTCGCCCAGACTCCCTCGTAGTGCCGGCGCGAGTACCGCAGGCGGTTCCCGCGGCACCCGGGGCAGGCCGGCTGCCGCCGCTCCCGCCCGGCCCGGGCCTCGCCAAAACCTAGTTCCATCCCGGCCATTCTAGGAGACGGCCACGGGAACGCCGTCCATCGCTCCCGGGGCGTAACCAATTGACAGCGCTTGGCTAGGCGAACTATCGTCCTATGGACACTTCGAGCCAAGAGCCTCTTCTGCAATCGCAGGGTTCTTGAGGGTGCGCGAGAAGAAAATTTCACCGGGGCTACCAAACCGAAATGCGAAAAAAACTGCTCCTCGCTGACGACAGCATCACCATCCAGAAGGTGGTCGAGTTGACGTTCCCTTCGGATGAGTTCGAAGTGGTCACCGCGGGCAACGGCCGAATCGCCGTGGACAAGGCGATGACCTTCCTTCCCGACGTGGTGCTCTGCGACGTCATCATGCCCCAGCTCGATGGATACCAGGTTTGCGAAGCCTTGCGGGCTTCCGAGCAGCTCAAGAACGTCCCGATCCTCCTGCTCAACGGCGCCTTCGAGCCCTACGACGCGGAGCGCGCCAAGTCCGTGGGCGCGCTCGGTAACGTCTCGAAACCCTTCGATCCGCCGGCCCTCGTGGCACGGGTGAAGGAGATCCTCGCCGAGCGCCAGACCGCTTCGTTCGCCCGCCCGACCCAGCCGATGTCGCTCGACGCCATCGCCGAAGCCACCGAGGCCGCCACCACGGTTCCGCACGACCTCACCCACGAGTACAGCTACGACGAGACCGAGACTCACCCGGTTTCCACCGTCGAGGTTCCGATGGATGTTCGCGAGATGGCGGCGCGAAGCCTTTCCCTCGACGCACCGGTCTTCGCCCCGGCCGAGCCCGACGTCCTCACCACCGAAGCGGAGCCTTCCGATTTCTCCGAGACCCTTCACGGGCCGCTCGACGAGGAGCTCCCGGCCGCGGCCCCCCAGGAAGTCGAGGCCATCCAGGAAATCGAAACCACCGAGGAGATCTCTCCGGTGGCCGCCACCGGAGAGATCGAAGCACCCGCAGCGGCCGCTCCTGCGGAGGTCGTCAGCGAGGATTTCGAGTTCGAAACCGATACGGCCCGCTCGGGCGAGATCCAGATGCCGCCCACGCTCCCCCCGGCCGCCGCGCCAAAGGCCGCGGAACCGGTCGAAGAGTTCTCGGGCGAACGCGAATTCGATCCGGCCGAACTCGAGTCGGTGACCGCGGAACCCGAGGTGATCAACACCTCGCCCGACGCGATCTCGGCGCCTGAGGAACTTCCCGTCGCGAAGACGGAGCCGACCCCCGAAGTCATGGCGGTTCCCGAGCCGGTGGCGCCGCCTCCGCCCGTCGTCGCGCCGCCCGCCCCCGCACCGCCGCCGCCACCTGCGCCCGCAGCCACCGCCACCGCGGGCGCATTCGACAACCTCGTCGGCACCGCGCCGTCCGCGCCGCCCCCCACACCGGCCGCTCCCCTGCCCTCGGCGGAGGTCGCGGTTCCGGTCGACATGGTCCAGCAGATCGCGCAGCGTGTCATCTCGCAGGTTTCCGAGCGGGTCATTCGCGAGATCGCGTGGGACGTCATTCCCGGCCTCGCCGAGAAACTGGTCAAGGCCGAGATCGAACGCATCAAGGCCCGGGCCGAGTCCGAGCGCGACTGATTCCTCATCCGGGCGCGTCCTTGATGCCGGGCGGAAAGTAACTACGCCGGGCTCCCGCGACCAAAGCGGCCGCATTTCGTGACCCCGGCTTTTCTGATCCGCGTCCGCCAGAACGAGAGAGGTTCCATTTGAGTCGTTTCAATCCCGATTCCGTGCCTTCGCAGTTCGAGTCGAAGGAAGCCGAGGAAAAGTGGTCGAAGGTCTGGGAGGAGCGGGCCACGTACCGCTTCTCCGAGGAGTCCACCGCCCCTACGTACGTCATCGACACTCCGCCGCCCACGGTCTCAGGCTCTCTTCATGTGGGCCACGTGTTCAGCTACACCCAGACCGACGTCGTGGCTCGCTATCAACGGATGCGCGGCCGCAACGTCTTCTACCCGATGGGCTGGGACGACAACGGCCTGCCCACCGAGCGCCGCGTGCAGAATTACTTCCACGTCCGCTGCGAACCCGGGGCTGAGCCGGTCGATGTCAGCAAGCTCGAACCGCCCGACGACGCGGCGAGA
>JANNJB010000707.1:0-7053 GCA_031405615.1 Vicinamibacteria bacterium
GACAGGGTTGCGAGGCCGAGGCCGAAGAGCATGGCGCGCCCGTCGAGATCGATGCTCGACCAGCCGTTCAGGAAACGCGCGATCTCGGCCGGCATCATGTCCTTCATCGCCCGCGCGGCGAGGGCAGCGGTGGGCAGAGCCACCACCATCGCCATCAGCGCGGTGACGAGCCCTTCGGTCAGAAGCTGGCCGAGGATCCGCGACTTCGCCGCGCCGAGGGCTTGCCGGACCGCGATCTCGCGACGCCGTTCGGCCCCCCGTGCGAGTAGGAAGTTCGCGACATTGATGCAGGCGATCAGGAGAACGAGGCCGGCGCCGAGCTGGAAGAAGCCGAGCACGGGACGAAGACCTTGATCTTCAAAGCCGCGCGTCAGTGTCTCGACGCGCACCGTCCTCGCCTTGTTGACGCCGGGGTGAGCGGTCTCCAGCCGTTTCGCGATGGTAGAGAGTTCGGCGCGGACCCGAGAGATGGACGCGTCCGGCTTGAGGAAACCGATGCTGGTCATGGACCGTTGGTCGCGTGAGGCCGCCCCCGGCGCGGGCAGGACGAGCGGACTCCAGATCTCAGCGCCTTGGGGGAACTGGAAGCCCTGGGCCGCGATGCCGACCACGGTGTAGCTCACGCCGTCCATGACCACGCTTCGGCCGACCAAACTCGCGTCGCCTCCAAGGGCGCGCTGCCACAGGCCGTGGCCGATCACCACCGAGGGAGCGGCGCCCGCATTCCCTTCCTCGGCCAGGAAGCTCCGGCCGGCATGGAGCTTCACGCCAAGACTCTGAAAGAACTCGGGTGAAACCTTGAAGCCGGAGACCCGCTCCGGGGTGTCATTTCCCCGCAGGTTGGTGTTCCAGTACTCGAGGGCCACGAGAGCCTCGAGCGTTCCTTTCGACTGGTCACGGAAATCCAGGAAGTTCGCGGGGGAGATGTTCCACTGGTCGAACGACTCGGTGCTCGGCGAGGTCTCCCAGATTCGGACGAGGCGGTCCAGATTCGGAAAGTCGAGCGGCATCAGAAGCATCGCATCCAGAATCGTGAACATCGCGATGTTCGTGCCGAGCCCCAGCCCGAGCGTCACCACGAGAAGGGAACTGACGGCTCGCTGCCGCCACATCGAACGGAGGGCAAGCCTGATGTCGCTGAAAAGATGGTCCCGCATGACTCTGACTAACGATTCTCGATCAGCCTGGGTTCCATCGCGACGGGGCACAGGATTTGCTGTAGAAGTGCGGGAGTGCTTTCCGGGGAGGTCTCACAATGGAGTCTGTCGTTCACACGTTCCAGCAGGCCCTGCGGGGTTTGACGCGGCAGCCACGGCTGGTGGGCGGCGTGCTCGTGCTTCTGACCCTCGGCATCGGGTCGACTACGGCGATCTTCAACCTGGTGAGCGCGGCCCTTCTCGCGGAGCTTCCCTATCCGAACCCGGACCGCATTGTCCGCATCGCCACGTTCGATCGCTCCAAGGATCTCGAGAGCCGTGTGTCCTATCCGGATTTCGAGGACTGGCGAGCCGGCGCCACTTCCTTCGACGCGATGGGCGCGGCGGGGGATGCGCGGCTCACGGTCACCGGAGGCAGCGGTACGGAGTCTCTGATTGGTCAGTACGTGTCGGACGATTACCTCCAGGTTCTAGGCGGTGTTCCGGGGTCGGGTCGGTTGTTCGACAAGCAGGAGACAGACATTCGCAGCGGCGTTCGAGCCGTCGTGATCCTGAGCCATGGTTATTGGCAGCGAGGTTTCGGCTCTGACCCCCGGGTCCTCGGGAAGACGCTCCAGACCACGGTGGGCGCCTTCGAGATCGTAGGCATCATGAATCCTGGTTTCGTCGGGCACCTCGAGCGGGCCGACTTCTGGATTCCCGCCTCCGCATCAAAGCCCATCTATCCCGGTTGGGTTGAAAGCCGGACCCGTCGCTGGCACCAGGTGGTGGCGAGACTCAAGCCCGGGGTCAGCGTGGACGCCGCGCGGTCGGAACGGGCGCTTGTGGCCGAGCGGACGAGCGCGGCCTTGCCCGTGAGTCACGCGAATCTGGGAGTCCGCGTGGGACCGCTCGACGAGACGTTCCGCGCGCAGGTCGGGCCGGGGCTCCTGCTGCTCCTGGGCAGCGCTCTCTTTCTCCTCGCGATCGCCTGCGCGAATGTCGCGCACCTGATGCTCGTTCGCGTTCAGGGCCGTCGCGCGGAGATCGCCCTGCGCTCGGCGCTTGGATCCAGCCGGCGAAGAGTGATTGGCTTGCTCCTCGCCGAGTGTCTGATCCTGTCGCTTGGCGGGGGAGCGCTCGGTCTTCTTCTTGCGACGTTCATGTCAGAAGCGATTCTCGGTCTCGGCGCCATCGACCTCCCCCGTTATGTCCGGCCAGAACTCGATGCGACGGTATTTGGTGCCGCGCTCTTCCTCACTCTTCTCACCTGCGTGGCCTTCGGTCTGGTTCCGGCACTCACCGCTTCGCGGATCGATCTTCGTTCCGCGCTGATGTCCGGCGCCGGCCGAGGCCAGTCGGGAAGGACCAGCACGCTCACGCGAGTCCTTGTGATCGGTCAGGTGGCGGTGTCCCTCACCCTGCTCATCGGCGCCTCGCTTCTCTTCTCGAGCCTCACTCGATTGCAGCGCTTCGATCCCGGTTTTAACGCCACCGACTTGATCGCTTTCGAGATCAATCCCGGCGGAGCGAAGTACCGGCAGCCCGAAGCGCAGCGGGAATTCGTGCGCGCGCTCGACGACCGCCTGAAGCGACTCAGCGGTGTGCAGGCCTCGATCGTGGCGCCACATCTGCCGCCCCGCCTCTTCTGGCCCCTCGACGTACGCGTGGAAGACCGTTCCGATCTCGATCCCACGACGCGTGTCGAAATGCACAGCGTGTCATCCGACTTCTTCGGCTTCCTTGGGGTTCCCCTGCGCGCGGGTCGCCTCTTCACGATCGACGATCACCCGACCGCACCTCGAGCCGCGGTGATCAGCGAATCGACGGGGCGCCGTTTGTGGCCGGGGCAGAATCCCCTGGGAAAGCGCCTGCGAGCAGCCGATTCGAGAAACGAGGCTGATTGGCTGAACGTCGTCGGTGTCGTGGGCGACGTCAAGTACGACGGCATCCGCTCCCCGCGCGGCCCGGATCTCGACATCTACTTCCCGCTCGAGCAGTTTCCTTCCACGTATATGACGATCGCGGTTCGAACCGATCTCGATACGGGCGTGGCCGCGGCGATGATTCGCCGCGAGCTGCTCGCCCTCGATCCGGCGCTGCCGGTCCTCGCGGTGTCCACGATCGCGGAGAGGTTCGCTCGCGAAAGGTCGGCGACACTCCTCCAGGCGAACCTCCTCGGTCTTTTCGCCTCGGTCGCCTTCGTCCTCGCTGCGGCCGGGCTCTACAGCGCGATCAGCTACTCGGTGAGTCGCCGTACGCGGGAGATGAGTATCCGAAGCGCGCTCGGCGCGCGTCCCGGGCAGTTGATCCGAATGGTGCTCGGTGAGGGCGCCCTTCTGACCGCGCTAGGGCTGGCTCTGGGTCTCACTGCGGCCCTTCTCCTGTCCTTTGGCCTTCAGGGCCTCCTTTTCGGGGTGAGCGCTCTGGATCCTGTGGCATTTGGCGCGTCCGCCGCGCTGCTCGGTCTGGCCGCCGTCGTCGCCTGTCTTGTCCCCGCCCGAAGCGCCTCGAGAATCAACCCGGGGGCCGCCCTCGGAGCAGAGTGAGATGGATAGATCGTTGAAAAATGCCAGCGTCTGCGCGGCTCGTACCCGACCCTTTCGGGAGTGTTGTCGTCTACTCTTTACATGAACTCTCTTTCAGGCATGCCCCCTCGACGTGGCCGCATGGCGATTGCCGTCGCGCTCAGCGGCCTCTCGATTCTCGCCTCCGCACAAACCCCTCATCTCGAGCCCAAAGACCTTCGCGCCCTCAACGTGGAGGTGTCCGCGGCTACCTATCGCGGTCGGGCCGCAACGCGCGTGATCGAACGTCAGGCAAACCCGCCTGCCGCGGGCGGGGAGGCGATCGCGATTCTGCCCGGAACGGACTTCGTGAATGGCGTCATCGAACTCGATGTCGTCGGACGTCTGGCTCAAGGAGCCGGCGCGGGCGCGCGAGGCTTCGTGGGTCTCGCCTTTGACGTGACCGAGGGCGGCTCGCGGTTCAAGTCCTTCTATCTCCGGCCCACCAACGGGAGAGCCGACGACCAGCTCCGCCGCAATCATTCGACGCAGTACACATCGATTCCCGAGCACCCATGGAATCGTCTCCGCAAGGAAGAGCCCGGCGTCTACGAGTCCTACGTGGATCTTGAGGTGGACGCCTGGACACGCATGCGCGTGGTGGTCGAGGGCACGAAGGCCAGCCTCTTCGTCAACGGAGCGGAGCAGCCCTGCCTGATCATCAACGATCTCAAGCACGGGGCCCGGGGCGGCGCGATCGCTTTTTGGATCGGCGCGGGTACCGAAGCGTATTTTGCGAACCTGCGCGTCGAACGCCGCTGATGTCCTCTCAAACAATCTGAGGGCTCTTCCTTCCTTTCCTTGCGCGATAGGCCGCCACGGCCACGGGGCTCACCAGCGTACTGACCCTTTGACCATGACAGGATGCGCCATGAAACCCGTCTTCAGGTCGCGCGGCTCCGGAGTCGCCCTCGCCCTTTTCTCCGCCGCCGCCTTCAGCACGTCGGGTTCCTTCGCCCGTTCCCTGTTGGATGCGGGCTGGTCGCCGGCCGCCGCCGTGGCCGCGCGCGTCACCACAGCGGCGTTGATCCTCCTTTTGCCCACCCTGTGGTCGCTCCGGGGGCGCGCGCACGTGGTCCGCCGGAACCTCCCGTTGATCCTTGTCTACGGCGTGATCGCGGTCGCCGGAGCGCAGCTCTTCTTCTTCAATGCCGTGGCCCGCATTCCGGTCGGCCTCGCGCTGCTCCTCGAGTATCTCGGAACGATCCTCGTCGTTGGCTGGATGTGGCTGAGGCACGGGCAGAAACCTCGCCGCCTGACCTCGTTCGGCTCCCTCCTGGCCCTGGGCGGCCTCGTCCTGGTTCTCAACCCATCCACCGGTGGCGCCCTCAATCCCGGGGGTGTGCTCTGGGCCCTGGGCGCCGCGGTCGGGCTCGCCACCTTCTTCGTTCTTTCGGCCAGGAGCGACGATGAGCTTTCGCCCCTCACCCTCGCCGGGCTCGGACTCTGCGTCGCCGCCATCACCCTGCTGCTTGCCGGGGGCCTGGGAATAGCTCCGATGACGGCCTCGTTTGATCGGGTGGATTTCGCGGGCCGAAGGGTGTCATGGCTCGTGCCCGTGCTGGGGTTGTCGGTGGTCGCGGCCGCGATCTCGTACCTGGCGGCGATCGCGGCAGCGCGCGCGCTCGGGCCGAGACTCTCGTCGTTCATCGGCCTGACCGAGGTTCTGTTCGCGGTGTTCTTCGCGTGGCTCTTGCTCGGCGAAGCGCCGACTCCGGTTCAGATGGCCGGAGGCGCCCTGATCATCGGTGGCGTCGTCCTGGTCCATGTGGATGAGATGCGCGGTGCCGGCCGCGATGGCGGACGCGAGCGGTCGTCCGGAGTCGAACCCGTCCTCTTTACTTCTTAGGCGCGAGGGCCCCGCGCAGTTTGTCGGCGAGCGAACCGAAGCTCTGGGTCTGGGCCGCCACTGTGCGTGCGCTGTAGTCGCTCACTTCGGCGGCTTCCGCGGCCGCGGCGATGGCCTTCACGCTGAGGCGAATCCGGCGCTTCGCGGCATCGGCCTCGAGGACCATGACGTCGATGTCGGAGCCAAGGGGGAAGGCTTTCTGGAGATCCACTCCGTGGGCCGCACCCGTTTCCGCCACGGGCAGGAGACCGGTGACGCCCGGGGCCAGGAACAGGAAGATGCCCATCTTGTCGTGGCGCTCCACCTTGCCGGTGAGACGCGCGCCCGGTTGAATCGCGGACTTCGATGGCCTGGCGGCATTCGCTCGCGACGTGCCCTCCTCCATGAGCGCCACACCGATGCGCTTCTTCTCGAGATCGATACTGAGAATCTCGAAAGCGCCGGTCATGCCCGGCGTCACGGACTTCGACCATCCGCCCGGCTTGCCGGTGGGCGCGAACGTTGAGAGATGCGCGAGCCCCTCGATCCCGGCTTCGAGTTCGACAAACGCCCCGAACTCGGAGACGCGGGTGATTCGGCCGCTGAGCACCTGCCCCACCTTGTAGTTGGCTTCGACGGTCGACCAGGGATCGGCGGAGAGCTGCTTCATCCCGAGGGCGATCTTGCCGCCCTCCTCAACCCGGATCACCTTCACCGTGATCTCTTCGCCGACCTTCACGATCTGCGCCGGATCCGAGCCGCGCGACCAGCTCATTTCGGACGCGTGGAGCAGCCCCTGCACGCCGCCGCCCAGATCGACGAACGCGCCGAACTCGCGCACCGAGACCACGCGCCCGCTCAACACGGCATCGGGCACGATCTTCTCGCGCACCTGGACGGCGAGGGCCGCCTGTTCCTCTTCCTGTACCCGACGACGGGAGACCACGAACTTCTGACCGTCTTCCTTGTACTCCACGATCTTGAAGGTGTACACGCGGCCAACGTGGGACAGAGGATCGGTCTCCCGAACGTCGTCGATCTGAGACTGCGGACAAAAGGCGCGCTGCCCGGCCACGGTTACCTCGTAGCCGGCCTTCACGCTTTTCTCAACCTTGCCATCCACGGGGAGGCCGGCGCGAAACGCGTCTTCGAGCTGCCGAGCCGTGGCTGCTCCCCGCTGCATCCGGCGCGAGAGGGCTATTCCTCCACTCGTCGAAACCACCGTGGCGTGAATGCGATCTCCGACCGCGGCCTCCAGGACTCCGTCCTGGTTCTTCAACTCCGCGGTAGCGATCGTGGCCTCGCCCCTTGGCCCCCACGTCGACAAGAGCCACCTCGGCGCCGATGGCGACGATCGTGCCCTCAACGGACTGGCCGTTGGACAGGCGCTTCATCTGGTTGGAGGCGTAGGACGCCTCCAACAGCCGCGCAAACTCCGCACGGCCCGAAGCCGCTTCGTCCGTCTCGTTCTCGCTCACCGCATCACCTCGAAACACCTAGCCTACCTGTTCGCCTCGAGGAT
>JANNJB010000708.1:0-3040 GCA_031405615.1 Vicinamibacteria bacterium
CCGGGAGGATTGTCTTCACCGGGCGGTCGAACCGGTCGTACTCGAAAGTGGTGACCGCGGCGGTGTTGGGAGCATTCTCGTAGTAGGGCGACTTCTGGCCCCACACGTGGCCGCGGGCGTCGAAGTCCACCTCGGTCGCGATCGACTCCGCGGCCGAGGGGCCTCGCGACCGGGTCTTGTAGGTGCGGCCGAAGCCGTCGAAGAACGACTCGCTCCAGCTCGGGGAACCGTCGGGTCCGGGAGCCTCAACGCGTGTCTTCTGCGCCGAGGGGTTGCCCAGGCCCGCGTAGATAGAGGTCGATACAACACCAGATCCGTTTGACAGCGTCGTGGTCGTAGGCCGGCAAAGTGCGTCTGTCGCGAACGTCGTAACCAGCCCATTCGGATCCGTGGTGGTCGCCGGAACGCCGCACAGGTAGTCCCATGTCGTGGTTGTCGTCTCGCTTGCGCCGTTGGTTGTGCTGATGGGATAGAGGCGAACCGTGGTGTCGTAGCCCACGGTCACGGACTTGTTCGTCGCGTCGGTGGTGGAAAGCAGGTTTCCGTAGGTGTCGTAGCTATACGTGCTCGCGACCAGGCGGTTCTCCTCCTTGAGCCAGTCATAGCGTTTGGTGACCGCGCCTTTGGTTGGCGGGGTGTCCCACCATGCCGCCTGATCGTAGGCATTCACAACCTGTTGTTGAATCGTACCGGTCGGGACTTGAACCTGCGTGACCCCCGAGAGGCCGACGATGTAGGCGCTCGTGTTCGGCGCGTAGTAGTGGGCGATCACCTTCTCGTCCCCGACAATATCCACGTCGCCGTCATCAGTTTCAATGGAGACATTGCCGTAGACGTCATAAGTGAAAGTCTTTTTTGTGCGTCGGGCGTTCGCGCAAGGGAAGGTCGAACATGCGGTTGTCAGCCTGCGTCGCGCTGAGAGAAAGAGGCGAGGGGTCGCGCAGCTGGCCGGTGTGGATGGGAGCCAAGCATCGGCGGGTCGCTTGCGCCGGCGCTTCCTTTCCCAGAAGCCCCTGCGCGATGAAGCCGCGACGGGGCGGATTGTCGGCTTGGACCGACCAACCGGCTGACTCGCAACGAGACCCTGCGTCACCGGCGCGCCTTCGCTTCCCATAGGTGGCGAAGCGGCACGGCCTGTAGCCGGTCGCCAAAGTCAATCCCGGCCTCGCCGTCGTACAGGACGACTCCTCGGGTGAATCTGGCGCCAGCCGATTCCCGGAGCTTCTTCAGGCCTCGAAGGTCATGCTCCGACACGGACGCCGCGGCCTTGACCTCGATGCCCGCAATCGAGCCAGCCCCTCGTTCCACCACGACGTCCACTTCAAAGCCGTCGCGATCCCGATAGTGGAAGAAGGACAGTGGTTCAGAGCGGCCGCTGGCCTGACGTCGCAGCTCCTGCAGGACGAAGGTCTCAAGCATCGGGCCCATCGCCACGCGATCCTGCCGCAGTTGCACCGCGTCTTGCCCGAGCAGCGCGCAAGCCACCCCAGTGTCGCCCATGTGCAGCTTGGGGGTCTTGATCAAGCGAGACATCTGATTGCTGTGCCAGGGCGGCAAGCGCTCGATCAGGAAGATCCTCTCAAGCAACATCACGTACTCGTGGATCGTCGGGCGTGAAAGGCTGAAAGGGCCGGAAAGATCGGAGACGTTGAGGAGGCGAGCCGTGTAGTTGGCAGCGAGCGCGAGCAGGCGTGGGAGAGCGTCGAAAGAACGAAGCCGAGAGAGATCTTGAACATCGCGCTGGATCTGCGTCTCGACGTAGTCTCGATACCAGGCGCTACGCCGGGACGCACGTGCCCTGGCCAGGGCGGCGGGATAGCCGCCTGAGGCGACTCGCTCATGAAGCTCGGCACCGAGCGGCGCCGACACACGGCTTGGAAAGCCGGCACCAAACAGAGAGTCGAGGAAATGCGGGCGGACTCCCTCGATCTCGCTTTGAGAGAGCGGGTGGAGGCGGAGAAGCCCTATGCGGCCCGCGAGCGAGTCGGCGAGTGCTGGAACGAGAAGAACGTTGGCTGACCCCGTCAGGATGAAACGCCCGGGCGTTCGACGACGATCCACCTCGGCCTTGAGCGCGGTAAAAAGGGCGGGGACGCGCTGGACTTCATCGAGAATGGCGCGCGCGGGAAGCTCCGCGACAAAGCCCACCGGGTCACGTTCGGCGGACTGACGGACAGCATCATCGTCAAAGGAGAAGTAGCGATGTCCTCGGGGCTCACCGACCAACCGGGCGAGGGTGGTCTTCCCGCTCTGCCGCGGACCGTGAATCAGCACCACCGGCGTGTCGGTGAGAGCCTCCCGCAAGCGGGGCGCCAGAAGGCGTCTAAGGGGAAGCGCGGCTCGGGGCATGGCAGATCGTAGTCGTGGCCGTCGGCTGATTGCAAGTTTCAGCGCCGGCTGATTGCAAGTTTCGCGGCGGAGCGAAGCCAAGCCCAATCGCGTTTGGGGGTCGAGGTTCTTCTTGAACATCCGAGCGGAGCGCTGAAGTCGGCGGCGGAGGGGGTCCTTCGGCTCGCGACCGGAACCGGCCTGACCGCGCTGTCGGGCCTGCGCGGCGACGCGAGGCCCGAGAAGATTGAAGGCGGCCTGGAACGAAGGCCTGCAAACCATCTTCACCGGGCTGCTGGGAGTCTGGTACGTGGGTTCGGGCCTGGGCATGCGCGAACTCTGGCGCGACAGGAATCGGCAGGCGGTCGTTGTCGTCTTCGCCTTTATCTCTTACTTCTGCTTGCTCTCGGCTGGTCCGGAGGCGAACACCCGATTCCGCGTCCCCATCATGCCTTTCGTCGCCGTACTTTCGGGACTCGGCCTCGCGAGGCTCGCGGCTCGACGCCACGCGTCGCGCTGAGCGAGAGGCGCGCCAGGACGCGCAGCGTGCCCCCGTGTACGAGGAACTCGTCGAGCGAGGCGCGGATCCGTTTCTCTCCAACGAACTTATGAGTGGGCGTTCGAAATGCAGGAAGAGGGCGCCGGCGCGAGTTTCGCCGAAACGTCGCGGATGGAAGCGGACGTTCGCGCTAGCCCCCCGCTTTCGCGGGGG
>JANNJB010000709.1:0-2134 GCA_031405615.1 Vicinamibacteria bacterium
GATCATGCTGCCGGTCTCGCGCGTGCGCCGCAGCGCCTTGAAAATCGTCGCGTCGTCGACCTGGAAGACGCCCGGGTAGGCCATGAAAAGCTTGAATGAAGTGACGCCCTCGTGGCGCGTGAGCTTGTCCATGTCGTGGGCGGCCTGCTCGGACAGTTCGCGGATGATCACGTGGAACGCGTAGTCGATCGTGGCCTTGCCTTCGGCCCGCTTCATCCAGCCCTCGTACGCGGGGTAGAGGCCCTCGCCGAAGTTCTGGATGGCGAAGTCGATGAGCGTGGTGGTGCCGCCGTGGGCCGCGGCGATCGTCCCGGTTTCGAAGTCGTCGGCGGAGGTGGAGCCGCCAAACGGCATGTCGAGGTGGGTGTGGACGTCGATGCCGCCGGGCATCACCAGCTTGCCGGAGGCATCGATCACGGTGTCGGCGGGAATGTTCATTCCCTTCCCGATCATCGTGATCACGCCCTTGTCGATGTAGATGTCGGCGTCGTAGCGGTCGGACGCGGTGACGATCGAGCCGTTCTTGATGAGCGTGGTGGTCATGAGTTGGGTTCCTCAGCTGGGTAGTTGGGGGGGCAGCGGACCTTCGCGGCCGGAAACGGATTTTCGCGCTAGGCCCCGGCTTTCGCCGGGGTGACGTGAGTACCTCCGAGCATGGTCGTGGCTTCGGCGTCCTTCGAATCAGGGACGGGCGGCGGTCGCGGTTTCCAGTTCTTCTGACGAATATCCTTCCGCGTCGTAGCCGCCCGCGTATTCGGCGTCGTCCGGGCGGCGGATTTTCGAGTGCGCCACCACGCGGTCGCGGCGAATCCCACGGAAGTCCTCGACCGTCTTCCAACCCTTGTCGGCATTCCGCTCGATGAACTGAGCCAGGCCTTCCTTGAGATTCCTGATGATCGTCGGCCCAACCGCTTTGTCCAGCATGGCCGCCGTGCAGACCTGGACGGTCCCGCAGCCGACCAGGAAGTAACTCGCGGCCTGGCGGAAGTCGGACACGCCGCCGATTCCGGAGAACGCCTTGTCCGGAAACGCCTTCGTCATCTTCGCCATGTTGGCGAGAGACATGGGCAGAATCGCGGGACCGCCCATGCCGCCACTGGACACGAGGCCATCCACGTTCATTTCGAACTCGAGGGTGTCCGCGTCGATGATCGGAAGAGACGGGAAGGTGTTGGAGGAAACCACCGCATCGGCGCCCCCTCGGAAAACCGCTCCCGCCTCCACCGTCATGTCGGCGGAAGCCGGGGTCAACTTCGCCCATACGGGAACCTTCGCGACCTCCTTCACCACCTGGGTGACGAAGGAGCAAAGCGCTTGGTCCTTGCCGATATTCGAGCCCATGTCCGTGCGGTCCATGTGCGGGCACGAGAGGTTCATCTCGATGCCGTCCGCACCCGCGTCCTGGCACGCTTTCGTGAGGTCGCGCCAGTGATCGAGTTCCTTGTCGCTCCCCGACCCGGCCATGATCGAAGCGATCAGGATCTTGCCCGGATGCGCCTTCTTGATTCGCTCGAGCCTGGGGATCCACCAGTCGAGAGGCTTGTCGGAGATGAGTTCCCAGTTCCACGACGAGACGAGGGCGCCGTCGCGGCCCTTGTTCATCGAGAGCGAGCCGGTCGTCGGATTGGAGCGGGTGAACTTGGTCTTCGGCCCGGCCACGTTCACCACCGGGTGCATGCCGATGGTTTTCACCACCACACCCCCCCAGCCCGCATCGAACGCGCGCATGATGTTGCTCTCCGATTCCGTGGGCGGAGCCGAGGAGAGAAGGAACGGATTCTCGAACTTGATGCCGGTGAAGTTCACCGATAGATCGACAGCCATGGGACCCTCCTGAACGAATCTTGAACTCAAACGGCGATAACGGCGTCTAGAGCGCGGTGAGCGGACCGTAGGTTTCCGGCCTTCGGTCGCGATAGAACTGCCACGTCGATCGGACCTGGTCGATCATGTCGAAGTTGAGATCGGCCACCACCACGGCGTCCCGGTCGCGCGAAGCCTCGGCGATGATCTGGCCGCGCGGATCGCAGAAGTAACTCTGCCCGTAGAACTCGCCGATGTGCCACGGCGCCTCGTGGCCGACCCGATTGATCGCGCCCACGAAGTAGCCGTTCGCCACCGCGTGCGCCGGCTG
>JANNJB010000710.1:0-1731 GCA_031405615.1 Vicinamibacteria bacterium
TCCTGGACTGGGCGCGCTACAACCGCGGCACGCTGAGCGAGCATGAACTTTTCGCCACAGGGACCACGGGAGCCCTTCTGGCCGCTGACCTGGCCCTTCCGGTCACCCGATTCCTGAGCGGTCCGCTCGGCGGAGACCAACAGGTGGGGGCAGCGCTCGCCGAGGGCCGGATCGACTTCGTGATCTTCTTCTGGGATCCGCTCGAGCCCCAGCCTCACGATGTCGATGTCAAGGCTCTCCTTCGCATCGCGGTCGTCTACAACACTCCCATCGCCTGCAACCGCGCCACCGCTGATTTCATCCTGTCGAGTCACCTGATGGCGGAGGAATACGAGCGGATCGTTCCGAACTTCGCCCGAACCATCAGCGTGCGCTAGAAGCATCGCCCCGATGTCCGAACTCACGCCGCCTCTCGCAAGGCCCATCCCAAAAACCACCCTGCTCCACGGGGAAACACTCGCGGATCCCTACTTCTGGCTGCGCGAGAAGGAAAACCCCGAGGTGCGCGCGTACCTCGAGGCCGAGAACGCCTACGCGGACGTGGTTACCTCGAATGGGGCCGGCATCGCGGCGTCCCTCTACGACGAGATGCTGGCGCGGATCGAGGAGGACGACACGAGCGCCCCCTACCGCTTTCGCGGCTACCTGCACCGCGTACGCACCGAGAAAGGCCGGCAGTATCCGGTCCACGAGAGGCGGGTGGCGGATGAGCATGACGGCGACTTTCAAACCGTCATCGACGTGAACGCACTCGCCCTCGGGAAGACGTTCATGTCTCTAGGCGCGTACCGGATGAGCGACGACGGAAAACACCTCGCTTATTCGACCGACGACACCGGCTTCAGGCAGTACCGGTTGCAGGTCAAGAACCTTGTAACCGGCGAGATATGGAGCCGCACCTTCGAGAAGACGATCTCGGTGGCCTGGGCCGCGGACTCGCGGACGCTCTTCTTCACCGAGGAAGACCATGCCAAGCGCGCGGCCCGGCTCTATCGGGTTGAGGCTTGGACTGACGAAGCGCCCGAACTCATCTTCGAGGAGCCGGACGAGAGGTTCAATCTCGACATCTTCCGGTCGAGAAGCGGCGCGGTTCTCTTTCTGGTCACCGCCTCCCACACCACCGCCGAATTCCATTGGGTCGATGCGACGACGCCGCGAGCGACGTTCAGGATGATGGCCGGGCGCCTTCAGGACCACGAGTACGACGTGGATCATCAGGACGATCGTTTCCTGATCCGCACCAACGATCGCGGTCGCAACTTCCGGCTCGTCGAAGCCCCGGTTTCGGCTCCTTCCGAGGAGAACTGGCGCGAAATCGTCCCACACCGGGACGATGTGATGCTCGAGGGCGCCCTCGCCTTCAAGGACGCGATCGTCCTGTGCGAACGGTCGGACGGCCTGCCCCGTTTCCGGTCTCTGCGGCGCGACGGTTCCAGGGGCGTCGAAGCTGCGTTCGATGAGCCAACCTACACCGCGTTCTCCCAGGACAACCGTGAGTACGACGCTCCGGCGTTTCGTTATTCGTACCAGTCTCTCGTGACGCCGCCTTCGGTGTTCGACCTCGATCTAAGGGCGGGCCGGAGCACGCTGATCAAGCAGATCGAGGTCAAGGGCTCGTTCGACCGCGGGCTCTACGTCTCCGAGCGAGTCTCCGCGACGGCGTCCGACGGCACGAAGGTGCCAATCTCCGTGGTTCGGCGACGCGACACCGCAGTAGATGGCCGCGCGGCC
>JANNJB010000711.1:0-3051 GCA_031405615.1 Vicinamibacteria bacterium
TCTTAAGTAACTATTAAGACGAGACTTGAAGCGCCGACGCCCAACCGGCGCGGCAAGGATCTGAGTGCCCGGGGGACGAACCCCGGCCTACCGGTCCACCCCCTTAGACCGCGAATCCCGTTCCGGGGTTGAGGCGGTGGGGTCGACGAAATCGAGGCTCTCGTCAAGGTTAAACCGAGTGGGTTGATGAACCTCCGATCGGGCCGTGACATGATCGCGCCCGCATGAGCCACTCCCCCCGCTACGATGCGATGACCGAGAGGGTCAAAGCGCTCTACGACCGTAATCGGCAGAAGGGAATCGCGCCCTGGTGCGGCCACGACTACGATTTTGTGTGCCCCTCCACCGGCACGTATCCGTTCCAGTGGTTCTGGGACTCATGCTTCCACGCAATCGTTCTCGCGCGGTACGACATGGAGCGGGCGCGGTCCGAGATCCGGAGCCTTCTCAAGAATCAACCCGACGACGGCTTCGTCGGGCACGTGACGTTCTGGCAGCGCGAGGCCTTCGAGGAGATGCTGAAGGAGTACTCGATCGCCTACCGGACGCCCTATCTCTCCGACTGCATCCAGCCCCCTCTTCTGGCCGAAGCGCTTTTCGCGATCACGCGAGGGGAGGGTGGCCGCGCGGTGCTCGATGAGTTGCTCCCGAAGGTCAGGCGCTACTACGACTGGCTCGACCGGATGCGCGATCCCGACCGCGATGGCTTGATCGCCATCCTGCAGCCCGACGAGTCCGGTCTCGATCACATTCCCAAGTACGACGGCTACCTCGGGGTCAGAAATCCCACCCGCGATGAATTCACCGCGGCCTGGCAGCGCGCGGTGGGGCCGTATGCCGAGATGCAGCGCGATCACGACAAGATGTTCGCGGCCGATCGGTTTGTGGTCGAGGACGTTCTCGTGAACACGATCTACGCCGAGAACGAGCGTGTCCTCGCCGAGCTGCACGAAGAAGCGGGCGACCGGGCGGGTGCTGCCACAATGCGCGAGCGGGCCGCGAAGTCTGTGGACTCGCTGGTGAAGAAATGCTGGGACGGCAAGAGCGGCCTGTTCTTTGATCTGGCAGGGAAGGCCGAGAAGCAGCTTCAAGTCAGTACCGTGACCTCGCTTTTGCCGATTCTGCTGCCCGACCTTCCGCCCGAGATGGTGGACTCGCTCGTGAAACACATTTCCGATCCGAAGGAGTACGCGGCGGCGTACCCGGTCCCCTCGACGGCGCTGAACGAGCGCCTCTACCTCAAACCCTCCGACAGCCGTCCGGAGCACGATTCGAAGCTCCTCTGGCGCGGTCCGTCGTGGATCAACACCAACTGGTACATCGCCCGCGGCCTGCGCCGTCATGGACAGATCGACCTCGCCCGCACGATCGAGGACCGCTCGGCGTTTCTCATTGAGCAGCACGGCTTCCGCGAGTACTACGATCCCTACACGGGCGAAGGGTTCGGCGCCCACGCCTTCTCCTGGACCGCACTCGTCCTGAACATGCTCGCCGATCACGAGGAAGTGGTGTGACCCCGCCGCGAAGCCCCTACCAAGCCGGGAGTTACTCACGTAAACCCGGCGAAAGCCGGGGCCTAGCGCGACAGTCCGCTCCCGACCGCGAAACCCGCGAAACGCCGTGGATAGCGCTTGCCGCGCCAGCTCTCGCCCTCGCCCTGCTCGCGTCACCCGCCTTCGCCCAATCCGCCGATCCCACCCCTCGCCTCATCAAAGTCCACTACACCGCGAAGGACCAGCAGGTCCTTCGCTACGTGAACGTCCCCTTCGATGTCCCCGCGGGCACAACTCGAATCGAGATCGACCTCAAGTACGACAAGGCGAACGGCGAGAACGTGGTGGACCTCGGTCTCCTCGAACCCGGTTCGCTCGCTCTTGGGACGAGCGCCTTCCGCGGCTGGACCGGCGGTGAGCGCAGCGCTATCTCCGTAGGCGCCGTCGATGCGACGCCCGGCTACTGGCCCGGACCGATCCAGGCGGGGAAGTGGCACGTGGGGCCTCGGGCTCTACAAGGTCGGCGTCAAAGGCGTCGATGTCGAAGTCACGGTGCGGACGTCCTCCGATCCCGTGATGAGAGTGATGCCCTCCCTGCCCGCCCGCCCGAACGAGCCCATCCGAGCGGGTGCCCGCTGGTATTCGGGCGCGCTGCATGCGCACACGCACAACAGCGATGGAGCGCTTTCCGCACAGGCCCTCGCCGCCCGGGCGCGTGCTGAAGGTCTCGACTTCCTCGCCATCACCGATCACAACAACACCGCCTACCAGCGCGAAGCCATCGACGTTCCCGGTCTCCTCACCATCGTGGGCGAGGAAGTGACGACCCCCGGCGGCCACATGAACGTCTGGGGCCTCGGCGGAATACGCGACTTCGTCGACTTCCGCATCTTGCCGGGCGATCCCGCCATCATCGATCTCGTGAAGGCGGTAGCTGCCCGGGGCGCGCTGGCCGGGATCAATCATCCCTACTCCTCGTGCGTCGCCTGCTCGTGGACCCATGCCGTCCCCGCGGGTATCGGCACGATCGAGATCAGCGGCCGCGAACCCGAGGAGATGCCGCGCGCGGTGGCGCTGTGGGACATGCTCCTGCGACAGGGTCGCCGCGTTACCGCGATTGGTGTGAGCGACTGGCACCGCGGCGAGACGCCTCTCGGCTCGGCGAGCGTTCGTGTTTGGGCCAACGAACTCTCAACCCGGGCGATCCTCGACTCGATCCGCGAAGGTCGCGTGGTCGTGATGATCGACGGAACGACGCCGCCTCCCGATGTGGTGGTAAGCGCGGGCGCCCGGCAGGCCCGTGTTGGCGACACCCTGGCCCTCGCTCCTGGCGACGCTTTCGCGGTCACGCTGGCCGCGGAAGCGCCGCTCTATCAGGGGGCTCGCGCGGAGCTGTTCTGGAACGGCGAGCGGATCGCCATCGCACGGCTGGCTAGTGGCAAGGTCGCTTTCGACAGATTCGCCTCGACGAGCGGGTACCTTCGCGTTCACATCCTCGCCGCCTCGGGCGCTCCGCTCGCCGTGACGAACCCGATCTGGATTCGGACTTCGTCGCGGT
>JANNJB010000712.1:0-2703 GCA_031405615.1 Vicinamibacteria bacterium
CGTACGACACCACTCAGGGCGTGCAGTGGCTGCTGCGGAAGAAGACGACGGAACGCGTGCGGTTCGGGCCGCGCGAACAGGAGACCGTGCCGGCCTGGCTGCGCGACGTGATCGAGCGGCTGTGCGCGATCGACCCCGACAAACGCCACCAGACCGCGGGCGAACTGCTCGACGAAATCAACCGCGCGGGCGGTCTCGCCTACGAACTCGAGACGCAGGACACCAAGGAGAGTTACCTATTCTCCAGCCAGTTCGTGGGCCGCCGCCGGGAGCTTTTGGATGTGCGGAAGTTCATCGAGGCCGGCCTCGCGCAAGCCGTCCAGGGCGGTCTCTTCGTGGCCGGGAAGAGCGGCATGGGCAAATCGCGCCTGATGCGGGAGATCCGGCAGACGGTTCAGCTCCAGGGCGTGACCTTCCTCGAGGCGGACTGTTTCGAACGCGACCTCTCGGAGTTTGGCGCGGTGGCGAACCTCGTCCTTCAAGCCGCGGGCCTCGCGAGATCTCAGGAGAACCTCGCGCTTCTGAGCCGGCACGCTCCCGAGATGGTGAAGCTCGTCCCGTCCCTCACCCTCGAGGGGGGCATCACGCCCACCCCTCCTCTCGAGAACGCGGATGCGGAACGGCGGCGGATGATCGAGGCGGTGGCCGAGTTCCTCGCGGGACTTGGACGCGTCGTGCCCTACGTGGCCTATGTGAATGACCTGCAGTGGGCACGCTCGGGAACCATCGATCTGCTCGCCTGTCTCTTGCGCCTGCGGTCCGAAACGGGCGCTTCCACCGGTCTTTGTCTCCTCGGAAGTTATCGACTCGACGATGTCCGCGACCGGCCACTCGCACGCCTGGTTGAATCAGGGGCTTCCCGCGAATCGCTCAAGTTGGTGGAACTGGCGCCCCTGGAGGATCTGCAAGTCGCCGAACTCCTCAAGTCGATGCTCGGCCTCAGCGAACTGCCCGAAGGGCTCGCGGCGCGAGTGGCCGAATCGAGCGGCGGACTTCCCTTCTTCGTCGAGGAGATCCTGCGCGACCTTCTCGAAGGCGGGCAACTCGCGACTCTCCGCGGCCAGGGGGCTGCGGGATCAAGCGAGGCGCTTGGCCTCAGCTTCGATGCCTCCGCGTCGTTCCTGAAACGAGCGGCCCGCGTGAGCGCCGAGGAGCGGCAGTTGCTCGATGTGCTCGCGGTCTGCGGACGGCCGGCCGAGCCCGGTGTGCTTCGACGCGTCGCCTCGGTGAGCGCGCTGGCGGTTCAGGATGCCCTCCATGTCCTGACCGAAAAGCAGATGGTGATCGCGGTCGCGGGAGAGCGGGAACGGTACAACCTCGCGCACGACCGGATGCGGGAGGCCCTGTATTCGAGCCTCGCGGAGGACGCGCGTGCCAAATGGCACCTTCAACTGGCGAGGACGTTCGCGCAGGCCCTGGACCAGGAGGAGCGCGGCGAGAAGCTTTTCGAAACCGTGGGCCATTTCGATCAGGCCCTTCCGCTTCTCTCCTCCGACGGTCCCGAGGGGGTTCGGGAACGATCGGAGGTGGCGCGGCTCCATCTCCGCGCCGCTCTCGCCACCAACGCCGCGGGCGCCTTCGCTGCAGGCGCACAATACCTCGAACGGGCGCGCGCCCTGCTTCCCGAGCGGGCTTTCGAACACGACTACGCCTTGGCCCTCGCCGTCGAGCATGCCCTCGCCTCGACCCTCATCCCTCTCGGCCGGATCGACGAAGCGCTCGCCACCGCGGACCGCATTGTCCTGAACGCACGGAGCGTCCTGGACGAGGCGCCGGGTTGGGAGGCCCGGATCCTCGCCCACACCGCACGGAACGAATACCCGAAGGCGATCGCGGCGGGACTCGAGATCTGCGGCCGGCTCAACATGCCGCTGCCATCCTCCCCCACCGTTCTCGACATCGTCTGGAACATCGGCCAGGTGATGTGGAAACTGCGCGGGCGCACCGATGAGGATCTGGTTTCGCTTCCGCGGATGACGGACGAACGCGCGAGCCGGCTCATCCGCATCATGACGTCGATGAACAGCGGCGCTTACGTCACGCGGCCTTACCTCTGGCCGATTCTGATCAGCCGCACTTTCATCCTCACCCTGAAGCACGGCCGCGGCCCAACCCACGCCCTGCGCTTCGCGTGGTTCGCCACTGCGTTGTGCGCGGTGGGCGCCTACCAGACCGCGGTGCGCTTCTCGAGACTTTCAACGCGCCTCATGGACGCTCCCGACGGCGCCGCCTTCCTCCCCAAGCTTCACCACGCTATGGGCCAGTTCCTCGCTCATTGGCGCGAGCCCATGGCGCGATCGGCAGAGTGGTGCCGCACCGGCGTGACCATGGGGGAGCGGGTGGAAGACGCCGAGTTCACCGGCTACTGCCACATGGGCTGGGCCAAGGCGAGCCTGGAGGCGGGGCAGCCGCTCAAGGAAGTTCGCGCGATCTGCACGAGCGCGCTCGAGACGATCCGCGCCGCCGGACAGCGTGGGACCGAGGTTATGCACCAGCCCACCCTTCAGGCGGTCGAGGTGTTGATGGGCCTTAAACCGTTCCCCGAGGAACTGATGATCGAGGACGAGGCCGCGGTGGCGAAGCTGTCCAACGCCCAGAACGGCTTCCGCCTCATCGACAAAGCGCGCCTTCTCTGCTTCTTCAGACGACCGGTGAGCCCGACCTTTGGAAGTGCTCTCCTCTCCGTCACCACTTACGGTCTGC
>JANNJB010000713.1:0-3141 GCA_031405615.1 Vicinamibacteria bacterium
GCCGCGGTGGAGGCCTGGTCGCTCCAGGCTGTGCGCTCAAGCTGAAAGGTTTGATCCGCGTCGGTAGCGTTGACCAGATTGAGCCTCGACCTCGCCCATGAGGTGGAGGAACTCCGCCTTGATGCTCGGGGTGGGCGGCAGACCCTGGTCTCTCTCGCGCTTCTCATGGGCTTCTTGAACGTGATGCGCGACCACGGTCAGGCGCTTCGCCGCGAACGTGTGCAGAATGGCCAGGCCGAAGATGAGGGTGGCGACAAGGTTGAACGGCTCGGCCTCCGCGCGCGAACGAAGGATCTCGAGCAGGCCCGCTCCGGGCGGGGTTTCCGGGTATGCGCTCAGGGGCAGTGGAAATGGCGCGTCCATTCCATCGAGCATAAGACACCCAATTCACCAACCATCGGGCCGCGGGCGGTAAACTCCGCGCTCCAGACATGAACAATCAGATACCGATGGTCGATCTCCGGGCCCAGTACCTGCGGATCAAGAACGACATCGACGCTGCGATCACCCGCGTCGTGGACACCACGGCCTTCATCAAGGGTCCCGACTGCACGGCCTTCGAGAAGGAGTTCGCGGCTTTTTGCGGAGCGGAAGCCTGCGTTGGGGTGGCGAACGGGACCGATGCTCTGATCTACGCCCTGCGCGCCTACGGAGTCGGCCCGGGCGACGAGGTTGTGACCGTGGCCAACACCTTCATCGCCACCGGTGAGGCGATCTTCTTAAACGGCGCGACGCCGGTGTTCGTGGACGTGGACGACGTCACCTACACCCTCGACCCGAACAAGCTCGCGGCCGCGATCACAAAGAAGACGAAAGTGATCATTCCCGTGCATCTTTACGGGCACCCCTGCGCGATGGACGCGATCAACAAGATCGCGTGCGATCACGGCATCCCGGTGCTCGAGGACTCCGCCCAGGGCCATGCCGCGACCCTGAACGGGAAGAGGGCGGGAACCCTCGGCCACGCCGCGTGTTTCAGCTTCTACCCCGGCAAGAACCTCGGCGCGTATGGCGATGCGGGGGCGGTGGTTTCGAACGACAAGGAGTTCATCGCGAAGGTGCGCCAGATCGCGAACCACGGCGGCGGGACGAACAAGTACGACAACGTGATCGTGGGCACGAACTCGCGCCTGGACACGATGCAGGCCGCGATCCTCCGCGCGAAGCTGCCCCATCTTCGGCAGTGGACGGAAGAGCGAGCGGAGCGGGCCGCGCTCTACACGAAGCTGCTCGAAGGTGTCCCCGGTCTGGTGACGCCGAAGGAAGCTCCGGGCGCCAAATCCGCGTGGCATCTCTACACTGTGCGCACGCCGAAGCGGGATGGCCTGATCGAGGAACTGAAGAAGAACGGCATCTCCACCGCGGTCCACTATCCGCGGCCGATCCACCTTCAGCCGGCGATGGCCCCGGCCGGAGGCAAGGTGGGCGACCTGCCCGTCTCCGAGGCGTTGTCACGCGAAGTGGTCTGCCTGCCGCTGTACCCCGAACTTCCCCTGGAAGAGGTCGAGCGCATCAGCAGGGTCGTGCGGAACTTCCTCTCCGCATGAAGATCGGTCTGGTCGGGTGCGGTTACTGGGGCAAGAACATCGCGCGGAATCTGCACCAGATGGGGCTGCTCGGGGCGGTGTGTGATCCGAGCGCCAAGGTGCTCGAGAGTGTTCCCAAGCTCTATCCCGGGGCCCTCGCCACCAAATCTCTCGCGGAGCTCTTGAAGTCGAAAGAGATCGACGCGGTCGCGATCGCCTCTCCGGCCGCTCAGCACGCGGCCACGGCCAGGGCGGCGCTTCAGGCCGGCAAGGACGTCTTCGTGGAGAAGCCCCTGGCCCTCGACGTGAAGGAGGCGAAGGGTCTTCTCGATCTCGCGAAGAAGAAGAAGCGGATCCTGATGGTCGGCCACATCCTCCAGTACCACCCGGCGATCCGGAAGCTGAAGGAACTGGTGGACGCGGGGGATCTGGGCGATATCCAGTACGTCTATTCGAACCGTCTCAACCTCGGGAAGATCCGGCACGAGGAGAACATCCTCTGGAGCTTCGCGCCCCACGACATCTCCGTGATCCTGCTCCTGCTCGGTCGTCTTCCGAAGAGCGTGACCACGGCCGGGGAAAGCTGGCTGCGCAAAGGCGTGGCGGACGTCACCATGACGACGCTCGAGTTCACGGCGGGAGCGCGCGCCCACATCTTCGTGAGCTGGCTGCATCCTTTCAAGGAGCAGAAGCTGGTGGTGGTGGGCAGCAAGCGGATGGCGGTGTTCGACGATGTCATCAAGGAAGGCAAGCTCCGGATCTTCGACAAGGGTGTGGATTGGGTGGACAGCCAGCCGGTGATCCGGCAGACCTCGGAATCCACGCTGTTCTTCCCCGACCTCGAACCGCTGCGCGAGGAACTGCTCCACTTCGCCGATTGCGTGCGCACGCGGAAGACGCCGCACACCGACGGGAAGAACGGTCTCGATGTCCTCCGGGTGCTCGATGCGGGACAACGTTCGCTCGATGGCGGCGGCAAGCCGGTGGCGATCAAGGCGACGATCTAAAGAGGCCGGAGAACCGACGGTGTCAGAAAAGAACTACTTCGTCCACGAGTCCAGCTACATCGACGAGCCTTCCACGATTGGCGAGGGCACGAAGATCTGGCACTTCTCGCACATCCTGAAGGGCGTCACGGTGGGGAAGAAGTGCAACATCGGTCAGAACGTGGTGATCGGTCCCAACGTGAAAATGGGCGACAACTGCAAGATCCAGAACAACGTGAGCGTCTACGAGGGAGTGGAACTCGAAGACAGCGTCTTCTGCGGCCCGTCGATGGTGTTCACGAACGTCTTCAATCCGCGGAGTGAAGTGGTCCGCAAGGACGAATACCGCAAGACCCTGGTGAAGAAGGGCGCTTCGATCGGGGCGAACGCGACGGTGGTATGCGGCTCGACGATCGGCGAGTACGCGTTTGTGGGAGCGGGTTCGGTGGTGACGAAGGATGTTCCGGCCTACGCGCTGGTGATGGGCAATCCCGCGCGGCGCACCGCCTGGATGTGCCGGTGCGGCGAGAAACTCGGCCGGGGCCAGGCCGGAGAGACACTCGCCTGCCCGTCGTGCAAGGCCCGGTACGAGGTTTCCGCCGACCGGATTTCGCCGCGCGCTTAGTCCT
>JANNJB010000714.1:0-1507 GCA_031405615.1 Vicinamibacteria bacterium
GCTGATCGGTGATCACGTTCTCAAGCCACGGGAGCTTCAGGAAATCGCGCGCCAGCGTCACGTCGGCGGCGAACGGGTCGGTCATCGCGACCTTGCTGGTCAGGCTCTCCTTGCCTTCGGCGGAATAGACGAACTCGCCCATGACCGCCATGCCGGCGCTGGTCCCGCCGATCGGCGCCGGTTTCGCGGCGACGTGGTTGATCGCGTCTTCAACCGGCGTGTCCTTCCAGTAGCGAATGTAGTTCGACTGGTCGCCGCCGGCGATGAAGATCGCCTCGGCGTCGCGGATGGTTTCGATCACCCAGGGGTCCGTCATCGCCGCGCCGCCATCGAAAACGAGCGTCGTCACCGAATCGCAGCGGCAAAGCGCGTAAATGTAGTCGTTGTAGTCGTCCGTGCCCGATGCGCGCAGCACGACGAAATCGCCGCCGCCGCCGAATTCTCCCATGCGGATGTAGTTCTGGTCGACGTCGCCGCCGCCGCCCTGCAGCACCCAGAGGCCGCGGGTTGGCCGGATGACATCGGACGGATTGCCGACCTCATAGACCGTGTAGCCGGGGCCGCGGCGAGCGACCTCGGCGGTCGTGCAGGAGTTGAGTGACACCGCTGCGAGTATCGTTGCGGCCCAATACCTGCAGATTGGGCCGACGGAAGTGTCGTTCACGTGCGGCCTGGTGCCATGCCTGAAGTCTACGCTTCCTGCAGCTCGCGAATATCGAGTCCCAGGTCAAGTGCAACTGACGAATGCGTGAGCCAGCCCAGCGAGACTGCCTCGACGCCGGTCGCCGCGACTTCCCTGACGTTTGCCAACGTGATTCCACCCGAGGCTTCCGTGTGACAGCGGCCGTCGACGAGCCTGACCGCCGCGCGCAATTGCGGGAGCGGGAGATTGTCGAGGAGCACGGCGTTCACGCGGCATCGCAGGGCCTCTTCCAGCTGATCCAATGTGTCGATTTCCACCTGCACTGGAATGGATGCGCCAAGTGCGATGCGAATGCGCTCGACTGCCGTCGCGATGGATCCCGCGAGCGCGATGTGATTGTCCTTGATGAGGACTGCATCGTAGAGCCCGAAGCGATGATTGACCCCGCCACCGATCGCAACCGCATATTTCTCGAGGACTCTCAGGCCCGGTGTGGTCTTGCGGGTGTCCTTGATGGTTGTCCGCGTGCCGTCGACCAGACGCACGGCAGCGGCCGTCGCGGTTGCGATCCCGGACAGGCGGCACAGCAGATTAAGAATCGTGCGCTCGGCAGTCAGCACCGTACGCGCGGATCCAGTGAGCTGCGCGACAGTCTCGCCTGGCACGACATCCGCGCCGTCGCCCGCGCAGACAGTGACCTGCGCCGGTTCGGGAAATTGCGCCACGGCAATCGCGATGCAGTCGGTACCCGCAATGCGTCCGGGTTGGCGGCTGCGGATCTCCGCCTCGATCGTTGACCCGGCCGGGACGATGGCATCGGTCGTAATGTCCCCCTTGCCGTCCAGGTCTTCGGCAAGCGCGAAC
>JANNJB010000715.1:0-11462 GCA_031405615.1 Vicinamibacteria bacterium
TGGGTCTTTCTCGTCCTTTTCGTGCTTGTAGTAGTCGTTGCCGTTGTCATACAGCAACGAGAATTCCGATCGCCGCTTTTTGGCATTGGCGTGGCGCGAGCGGAACCCTTTGTACCAGCTCTATCACCTCCTGAATCACGCGTTGCTCTTCGGCGGTCACTACGGCGCCGAAGCGCTCCGCATCGCAAAGCACTTCGCGGGCTAGAGACATTCAAACGGATGAATCGACCACGCGTGGGTCTCCACGGTAGTCTCGACCCGCGTCCGTCAGTCCCTCGGCAGCCCCCATGAACAACTTCAGGTCCGCCCTTCGCCAACTCCAGAACGCGCCGGCGTTCTCGTTCGTGGCGGTCCTGACCCTGGCTTTGGGCATCGGCGCCAACACCGCGATCTTCTCGGTCATCAACGGCGTCCTGCTGCGGCCTCTTCCTTTCGAACAGCCGGATCGACTCGTGCGCCTCTATCAGCGCAGCGCCAACTTCCCGAAGGCTTCGTGGGCGGCGGGGCAGTTCTTCTCGATGCGCCAGGACCAGACCTCGTTCGAGGCGGTGGCCGCCTGGCAGGGCGCGAACCTCAATCTCTCCACCGCGGGTCAGGATCCCGAGAGGATCGAAGGCGCCGTGGTGACCGCCGATTTCCTGCGCGTCCTTCGAATCAACCCCGCGCGCGGGCGCTTCTTCAACGGTGACGAGTTCGCTCCCGGCCAGGACGCGGTGGTCGTGATCAGCCACGGCTTGTGGCGACAGCGTTTCGCAGGAGACCCGAATATCCTCGGGCGCGCCCTCTTTATCTCCGGGCGGCCCCGACTCGTGGTGGGCGTCATGCCCGAAACCTTCACGTTCCCGGGCAAGGCCCAGATCTGGGCGCCCCTGGCTCCGACTGAGGAGAACCGGACCCGTCGCGATCTGCACACGCTTCAGGCCTTCGCCCGCCTCAAGCCCGGGGTCACGGTCGAGCAGGCTCAAGCGGATCTCAAGACCCTGACCGTGCGTTATGCCCGTGAGTTTCCGACCACCGATGCGGACTGGAGCTGCATTGGCTTGCCGATGCTCGAAGACGCAGTCGCGCAAATCCGCCCGGCCCTGATGGTCCTGCTCGCTTCGGTAGTCGCACTCCTGCTCATCGCCTGCGCCAACGTCACAAATCTGCTCCTGGCGCGCGCGGCCACCCGGCAGCGCGAGATGTCGCTGCGCGCGGCCCTGGGAGCGAGCCGCAGCCAGATTGCGCGGCAGCTGCTCGTCGAGTCTCTCGTTTACTTCGCGGCGGGCGGATTAACGGGTGTTCTCGTCGGTCGCTCGATTCTCGCGACACTTCTCGCCATCGCTCCGGCCACGATCCCGCGGCTCGATCAGGTGTATCTCGATCAGCGGGTATTCCTGTTCACCTCCGCTCTCACTTTTCTGACCGGGCTTGCCTTCGGCCTGGTCCCGGCCTGGACCGCCTCACGCACCGATATCACCAGCGCCTTGCGCGAAGGTGGGCACGGCGCCATCTCGGGGCGGAGCTACCTTCGCGACGGACTGGTGGTGGTTCAGGTCGCGGCCACGGTGATCCTTCTGATCTCGTCGGGTCTTCTCCTTCGCAGCTTCCATCAACTCCAGCAGGTCGACGCGGGCTTCAGCGCGGAGCAGGTGATGACGATGAAGGTCGACCTGCCCTCGGCGAAGTACGGGACGATCGGGCAGACCGACGAGAAGCGCGTGGAGTTCGTGGACCAGGTGGTGAAGCGCATCGAAGCTCTCCCCGGGGTCGACTCGGCCGCGGTGGTGACGTCGACCCCGCTCACCGGCGGGCCGACGTTCATCATGCGCGTGGAGAGCAATTTCAACGTCACGCCGAGCAGCGCCCCGGTCACGCGCTACCGGACGATCACGCCCGACTACTTCAAGGTCATGGGCATCGCCCTCATCCACGGCCGCTTCTTCACCGAGTGGGATGCTCAAGGCTCGCCCAAGGTGGTGATCATCAACCGCGCTCTGGCGAAGAAGTTCTTTCCGGAAGTCGAGAACCCCGTGGGCCAGCGGCTCGAGATCGGCATCGACGATCCGCCCCGGTGGTCCGAGATCGTGGGTGTGGTGGCCGACGTGAAGATCGACAGCCTCGAAGCGGAGACTCCGGTGCAGGCCTACGAGCCGTATCACCAGTTCTCCTTCAACAACATCACGGTGGTGGCGCGCTCCTCGCGCGATCCCGCGGCACTGGCGACGGCCATGCGCAAGGAGGTGCTGGCGGTGGACCCTCAACAGCCCGTGCACACGCAGAAATCGATGGCCCAGATCGTCGACGACTCGCTCGGGCAGCGCTACTTTTCGCTCCTCCTTGTCGGTGTCTTCGCGACGGTGGCCCTGATCCTCGCGATCGTCGGACTCTATGGCGTGATCTCCTACGGCGTCGCCCAGCGCACCCGCGAGTTCGGCGTCCGTCTTTCCATCGGCGCGAGCCGCCACGACATCGCGAAGATGGTTCTGAATCAGAGTTCGCGGCTGATCGGGGCCGGACTCATCATGGGTCTGATGGGCGCGGTTCTCTCCGCCCAGCTGTTTCAGTCCCTGCTTTTCGGCGTGGGCGCACGGGACCCCTTCACCTTCGCGGGAGTGATCCTTCTTCTGGGCGCAGTTGCGTTGATGGCGTGCCTGATCCCCGCGTTCCGCGCCGCGAGTGTCAACCCGATCGTGGCCTTGCGGGACGAGTAACCGCCGCGGCCGTCCGTGTCAAACTTCAGCGCCCTCAAGGAGGGAACCTGAAGGAGACGCCGATGTTTCGACCCGCCCGAATCGCTCTCACCCTTGTGCTCGGCGCCTGCGCCGGCGCGGGTCTCGTCTCGGCCCAGCAGCCGCCCGCGGGCGACCTCGCGGCGCGCGCGAAACGGATCCACGCCGAGGCGATCGTGCTCGACACCCACATCGACACCACCCAGCGCCTGCTGCAGCCGGGCTGGAACTTCTTCGAGCGCCATGAACCAAACGCACGGGGTCAGCGGGGTCCGGGAGCTCGCGGAAATCACGTCGACTATCCGCGTATGCGGGAGGGCGGCCTCGACGGACTGTTCTTCTCGATCTACATGGCCGGAAGCGTCACCGGTCCACAGGCGGTGAAGCGGTCGCTCGAACAGATCGACGCGGTCCGCCAGCTCACCGAGACCCGGCCCGACGCCATGGTCCTCGCCACCACCGCGGCCGAGATCCGCGCCGCGCACAAGGCGGGGAAGATCGCCACGATGATGGGAATGGAGGGCGGGCACATGATCGACGAAAGCCTGCGCGTCCTGCGCGACTACGCGCGGCTCGGCGTCAGGTACCTGACTCTCACGCACTCTCTCAACACCACGTGGGCCGATTCGTCCGGGGACAAGCCCGCTCACCACGGCCTCACCTCGTTCGGGAAGGATGTCGTCCGTGAACTGAACCGCCTCGGCGTGATGGTGGATGTTTCCCACGTCGCCGACAAGACGTTCGAGGACGCCCTTGCCACGAGCCGCGCGCCCCTACTCGCTTCCCACTCGTCCTGCCGGGCGCTGACCGGCCACGCCCGCAACATGACCGACGACATGATCAAGGCCATGGCGGCTTTGGGCGGCCTGATCCAGATCAACTACCTCAACAGCTACATCGACGAAACGCTGCGGCTCGCCGAAGAAGCGCGCCGACCTCAGGTCGATCTGATCCGGCAGGAAATGGCGGCGAAGTACCCGGGCCCCGAGAATGCGGAGAAGCGGATGATGGAGACGATCGCCGCGGTGGGAGCCCTGGAGCCGCCCCTTCCGGTGGCGCGCTGGGAGAGGATCGTCGATCACATCGATCACGCGGTCAAGATCGCGGGGGTCGATCATGTGGGCCTCGGTTCCGACTTCGATGGCGCGTCGATGCCGGAGGGCATGGAGGACGTCACCCGCCTGCCGAAGATCACCGAGGAACTGCTCCGCCGCGGCTACACCGAACCCCAGGTCAAAGGGATCCTTGGCGAGAACCTGCTGAAGATGATGGAGAAGGTCGAGGCGGTGGCGAAGCAGATCCAGTCAGAGACGTCCGCCGCGCGCTGACTACTTCCTCTTAAGAGTGGCGCGAGCGAACTCGCCCCAGACGCCGCCTTGTCCCTTGACGTTGTCGATGACCTCGAGTTCGCCCGAGGGCAGAAGCGTGTAGATGGTTCGCCCGCTCTCGCCCCAGTTCGAGGTCATGGAGTTCTCCGCGACCGAGGCCTTGATGGGATGCGTCGTCCCTCTTGAGTCCCACCAGGTTGCTGTGAGTTCGCCGTTGCCGTGATCTGTGTAGACGGCGGCGCCCTCGAAAAGACTTCGTGGATCGCTGGCCACGACATTGCGCCAACTCAGGTTGAAAAGCGTCGGATGTACGCCCTGGTCGATATGCAGTTCGGCATGAGAGTCGCGTTTCATGAGTTGCCCGGTTCCGATCCAGCCTCCACTAAGGCGGGTCATAAAGGACTCCGCCGGAGTCTTTCCTTCGGCAACCCGGTGATAACGCCCGTCGAAAGCCGTGGTCCAGGTCTTTCCGAGATCCGTTGAGGTCTCCCAATGCTGACGAACCAGATTCGGGTTTTCGGGCGTCCAGGTGATCCGGTTCTTCGTGGCGGGAACCTTGGGGTCACGCGAAGGCGTTTCGCCCTCGAGGACCATGCTCGAGCCCACGAGGCCGCCCACGAGTTCGAGACGCAGGCCGGAGCTGTCCACCCAGGTCTGATGCCATTTTCGATCGAGACCCACGGAGTTGAGGCTCTGGCCGGTGTAGGCCCCGGCCGCGGAACTCCAGCTCTCGTGGAGAGCGCAGCCGGAGTCGATGCGGGTGATGCGATTCGAGCCGACGAACTGCCCCGTGGGACTGACCACGTCCCAGCGTCCCATCCAGAAATCGAAGTGGCGGTACATCGGCGCGGTGCAGGGCCGGGGCGGGGGCGTCGCCGGGGCCGGGCTCGGGGAAGGGGCTTGGGATTGGGGGGCGGCAAGGCTCGCCATCAGGATGAGCGAAGTGCCGATCATTCCGTGCATGTTTCTTTTCCTTGTTTCCTGGGTTCGGGGGTTCTGTCTCAAGGACGCGCGACCCGTCGTCGTTTCGACAGTACGGCGATCCGCCATCGTAGTGAGGCGACCGCGATTCCGCTATCAAAAACCTGCGGACAGGAGTTCGCTCCGCCATGCCGAGGGTGGGACGCCAAAGGTGCGCCTGAAGGCCAGGGTGAAATGGGAATGACTGGCAAAGCCCAGGTCCATCGCGACCGCCGCAAGGTCGACGGCGCGTGGCTCGGTGCGCTCGAGCGAGGCACGCAGACGAACGCTCACGAGGTACCCGTGGATCGAGGAACCGGTGACGCGGCGAAAGAGCCGGCACAGCCGGAACGCGGACACGCCGAAATGGTGTTGAAGGCGCGCCAGCGACCAGTCCTCATCGAAACGCGCCGAGATCAGATGACGGATTTCGTCGGCGATCGCGGGACCGTCCTTGTCGCGGGCCCGTTCCGGACGGGCTCCGGCTCTGGAGGCCGCCCCCCGGACGACGTCATCGAGAAGCGCGTAGATCGCCTCGTCCAGCTTCGCAGGCGGGGCTCCCCGGTGCGCCTGTCGGAAAAGACGTCGCTGAGCCAGATAGGTCTGATGAGAAACGGGCGCGAAAGCGAAGGTGAAGGGACCGTTTGCGGAGGGCATAAGACCATTCGCGATGACCGCCTCGATCGCGGCCTCGCGCGGGACCGCGAACCAATCACAGCGGTCTCCCTCTTCGCTCACGAGGGCCCGGTCGTAGATCTGACCGCGGTTGTAAACGGTGGCCACGGTCTGATCCGCGACGAAGCTCGGACCGCCGGCGTGCCGGATCTTCACGCTCGAGCGGGGGAACACGAAGATGTCGTTTTCAATCGGACCCGAATCGACGAACCGTGGGTGGTCGCGCGGGCAGCGGAAGGCGCCGATCACCGTCCCGTTGCCACGGTGAGCGATCGAGTCGAGCGGGGTTTCGTGCGGGTCGGTCATTAGTGTCGGGAACATAGACCCACGACGGGTTCAGGCGAAACGAGATAGGGAATTCTTTGGGTCCGGGCGGCCCCGCGCGGCATTTGCGGTTTCTGAAAGATGAGGACCCCCCGATGGCGAAAGGGAATGTCAGAAATGCAAAAATTGCGGGCTCCGCTCTGCAGGGCGATAGGATTTCGCTCCGCGAGGTGTTGAAAATACAGCACTTGACAGTCTTGAGTCGCACTTCGAGCCCCGAATGCCCATGGCGCAGTCCTTGCACCACCGTTGTCGTCAGTTTCAAGAATGGACCGAGCCCCTCCCCTCCAGGTGGTTCGGTTCCACACGAAAGGGAACTTCTCATTAGGCCATCATTCTCGTCCTGAAGCCGAACGACGGGAACTACAAGGCGAACGTCGTGTACGGCAAACTCTCTTACCGCTTCCAGGAGATTCCCTATGAAACTCAACCGTATTTCCGCCGTTTTCCTCGCTGCCCAGTTCCTGCTCGCCGCTCCGACGATCGCCCGCGCCGACGAGGGCATGTGGATGCCGCAGCAGATTCCCGAACTCGCTTCCCGCCTCAAGGCCATGGGTTTCACCGGCGATCCGAAGTCGTTCGCCGATCTCACCGGACAGCCCATGGGGGCGATCGTGTCGCTCGGAGGTTGCACCGCCTCCTTCGTCTCGCCCGATGGTCTGATCTTGACCAACCACCATTGCGTCACCGGTCAGCTTCAATTCAACTCAACCCCCCAGCGGAACCTCCTCATGGACGGGTATCTCGCGAAGACACGCGAAGAGGAACTCTCCGGCGGCCCGACCGCGCGGGTGTTCGTGACCACATCGGTCACGGAGGTGACCGGCCAGATCACCGGCGGCATCGATGCGAAGGCCACCGATCGAGCGCGTTTCGACCTCATCGAACGCCGGGTCAAGGAGAAGGTCGCCGCTTGCGAGAAGAGCGGACAGCGCTGCACCGTAGCCTCTTTCTTCGAGGGCCACAAGTATTTCGAGATCGCCCAGCTCGAAATCCGCGATGCGCGGCTCGTCTACGCCCCCACCGCGGACATCGGCACCTTCGGCGGGGAGACCGACAACTGGCGCTGGCCGCGTCACACCGGCGACTGGAGCTATCTGCGCGCCTACGTGGGCCCCGATGGCAAGCCGGCGCCCTATGCAAAGGACAACGTGCCCTACAAGCCGAAGCATTGGCTGAAGGTTTCGACCGAAGGCCTCAAGGAGAACGACCTCGTCTTCGTGGTTGGCTATCCGGGCCGCACCCAGCGTTACCAGACCTTCGCTGACGTGAAGGAAACGACCGCCTGGGGCATGCCGCTGTCCATCCGGCTGGCCGAGGAGCAGATCGCCCTGCTCGAGACGATCACGAAGGACAACCGCGACCTCGCCATCAAGGCGGCGGCGCGCGTTCGCGGGCTCAACAACGGACTCACCAATCAGAAGGGAATGCTCGAAGGCCTGCTGAAGGGCGGCGCCCTTGGCGTGAAAGAGAAGAAGGAACGCGAGATCGTCGCCTGGATCGACGCTGACCCTTCGCGCAAAGCGAAGTACGGCGAGATCCTCCCCGCTCTGCACGTTCTGCAGGCTGAGGCGGAGAAGACCCGCGAACGCGGGAACGTCCTCAATGGTCTGGCCGGCGCGTCCTCCTACCTCGCTTCGGCCCAGTCCCTCTACCGCCTGGCCGGCGAACGTCCCAAGCCCGACATGGAGCGTGAGTCCGGCTTCCAGGAACGCGATTGGATCCGGATCAAGGAAGGCCAGGAGCGGATTCAGCGGTCGCTCGATGCGACCCTCGACCGCGGCCTGTTCCGCTGGGCCATGGCCCGGGCCGCCGCCCTTCCTGCCCAGCAGCGGATCGCGCCGCTTGATGCCCTCACCGGACTGAAGCCCGGGATGAACAAGGACGAAGCGGCCAGGTTGATCGATGCTTACCTTGACTCCTTGTATGCGGGCACGAAGATGGGGGACCTCGCTTTCCGCATGAGTCTCTTCGAGAAGTCGAAGGTCGACATCGAAGCCACCGGTGACGCCTTCGTGAAACTCGCCGTTGCCCTCCACCCCTTGGTTGAAGAGGCTCGCGAGGCCGGCAAGGACCGTCAAGGCGCCTACCTCCGCCTGCGGCCCCGCTACATGGAAGCGGTCCTGGCTCAGGCCGGCGGTCTTGCCGCCCCCGACGCCAACAGCACACTGCGCGTGACCTACGGTCAGGTGAAGAGTGTCGAGCCGCGGGACGGAATGGTGTGGAAGCCGTTCACCACCGTGGCCGGCGTGGCCGCGAAGCACACCGGTGCGGGCGAGTTCAACGTGCCCGAGCGCCAGCGCGAGGCCATCCGGGCTCTGCGCGCGGGCAAGAGCAGCCCGTTCATCGACCGGAATCTCAAGGATGTTCCTGTGAACTTCCTTTCGACCGTGGACACCACCGGAGGCAACTCCGGATCGCCCACCTTGAACGCCAAGGGCGACCTGGTGGGTCTGCTGTTCGACGGCACCTACGAAACCGTCGCTTCGAACTACGTCTTCGATCCCATACTCACCCGTTCGATCCACGTCGACGCGCGGTACATGCTGTGGGTCATGAGCGAGGTCGAAGGAGCGCAGCACCTGCTCCGCGAACTCGGCATTCAGTAGAGCGCCCACGCGAATCGCCTCCGGACTCCCTTCGAAGGAGTCCGGGGGCTATTTCTTTTTTGGCTCGGCGTAGAAGCTCTTGGCGATGATCACCTCCACGAAGAACGTCGTAGGGTAATCAATTTGTCTGCCGGGGCGCCGACCACAGGGGCGGATCCTGTTAATGTGATTTCACAGAGGGACGAACGTCGTCCAGGGAGAAACGATGAGAAAGAATTCCGCTGTCTTTTTGTCTGCCGCGCTTTGCCTGCTCTCGCCGATGATCGCATCGGCGGGAACTGCTGCCGTGCCGGAGATCAATCCCGCCGCGGCTGCGGGCGGTCTGGCCCTCGTGATTACCAGCGCCGCTCTGATTCTCGAGCGGCGCCGCCGACGCTGAGGGAGCGTCTCGCCCGCCTCTGTGCCGCCTGAGCGCGGCCTTCATTGGGCGCGCGGATGAGCTTTCACCCTTATTGGATCGTGCTTGCGATCACGTTCCTCGTGATCGGAGAGTGGGAAACGCGCGCCCGATGGCGGCCCTTGAGCGTTCGCGAGAAGCGGCGCTGGCTCGGTCATTCGGCTCTGACCGGCCTGGGCCTTGCGCTCACCTGGAGCCTGGCTCGCGTGATGCCTGTGGCCGCGGCGGCGCTGGTCGCCCGGAGCCCGTACGGTCTTCTAAACCGACCCTGGTTGCCCGAGCCGCTCGCGTGGATCCTCGCCCTCCTGCTCCTCGACCTCGCGCGATACCTCATGCACTACGCACATCACCACATCCCGGTGCTGTGGCGCCTCCACAAGGTGCACCATTCAGATCCCGACGTTGATCTTTCCACCGGCCTGCGAACGCACCCGCTGGACAGCCTGATCATTCTGGCCGGGCACCTGACTGCGATAGCGCTCCTCGCCCCTCCTGCCGGGGCCGTCGTGCTCGTCGAGTGCATCTTCGCTTTTCAGTCGCTCTTCACCCACGCGAATGCCCGCCTTCCCGAATGGATCGAGACGCGCCTGCGGCGTGTCGTCGTGACCCCGGACATGCACCGGATCCACCACTCCTCGCGAGAAGAAGAGCAGGCCGGCAACTTCGGAGACGTGTTGCCGTGGTGGGACAGGCTCTTCCGAACCTATATCGCCGCCCCCGCGGGTGGTGCGGCGGCGCTCGTTCCCGGCCTGCGCGGACTTGGGACTGGCGACGACCGCCTCAGTCTGCGGTTCATGCTCAGCCTGCCCTTCCGGTCGGAGGGCGACTTCTCAGAGACGAGGGATAGGCAGGTTCAGGTGGAACGACAGTGAGCTCGCTGAAGGCTCCCCCGTCTGCTTTGTACAAGACCGCGCTCTTGTGCGCCCTCGCGGGCAGCGAGCTTCTGATTCTTCAACTCCAGCTCGATCAGAAAGCGATTCTGGATTCCCCGAGATGGTGGGCGCAGATCCTCTGGTACTACCCGACTCTCTTTAATGTGAGCCTCTTGTGCGCCGGTGCTATGGCCGTGCTCTCTCGCCGTCACCTCGTGGAGTTGGCGCGAGTCTGGCTTCGGGACGAAGTCTCGTGGGGGACGGCGAATTATCTCGTCGCTCACGTTGTTTTGATCGTCCTCTTCTACGGTCTGAGTCTGGTCGGGTTTGAAAGTGGCCTCGCCGCGAGTGCCGCCGCCGATCTGTGGTTTGCGGCGTGGCTCCTATGCGGGCTTGTCGCCGTGGCCGCGTGGTTGTGCGCCCTCGCACGCCCGGAGCTGTGGATGAACTATCTGCGCCGCGCTGCCCGCGGCCTCGTGTGGGGCTTGGCCCTGGGCTGCTCTTTGTGGCTCGGTGCGCAGTTCCTGACTCAGGGACTCTTCGAATTTGGCCGCCTGCCGACCCTGATGGCGGTCGCCGCGCTGCTTCGGATCACGGGACACGAGGCGTCCTTCACACAGGAGCCGGCCGCGATCCGGATCGAGGGTTTCGGGGTCAGGATGTCATCGGCCTGTTTTGGATACGAGGGGATCGCCCTTGTCCTCGTCTTTTCCGCGGTCTATCTCGTAGCGCTTCGCAAAGAGCTTGCCTTCCCCCGCTCCCTCCTCCTTGCCGCGGTCGCGGTCTTTGTCTCGTGGGGAATGAATGTGCTGCGGGTAAGCGTCTTGATTCTGATCGGCGCCTACCAGGGTGTCTACGCCATCGAGGGCTTCCATTCTGTCGCGGGTTGGCTCTACTTTGCCGCCATCGCGGCAGGGATTGTCCTTCTGAGCCAGCAGCCCTGGTTCGCGAAGCATGGGCGAGAGAGCCCTGCGGTTGCAGGGGCTCCAAATCCCGCGGCCCCCTATCTGCTGCCGATGCTGGTGCTGCTCGCGACCGCCATGATCACGCGGATCTTCACGGACGACTTCGACCTCCTCTATCCGTTGCGGGCCGTCCTCGTCGGCGCGGTCTTGCTGTTGTATCGAAATCGCATTGCCGAACTCGGTTGGCGCGGGTCGACTTGGGCCGCTCTGCCCGGCATCCTGATCTTCCTTGGCTGGATGGCGCTCGAACCTGCCCCCGCGCAATCCGCGATCGCCTCCGGCCTCGCGCAACTTCCGGGGTGGGCTGCGGTGGGTTGGCTCGTCTTTCGTGCTGTCGGCTCGAGCCTGACCGTACCCCTCGCCGAGGAGCTCGCGTTTCGGGGTTACGTGATTCGCAAGCTGACGTCTTCCAACTTCGAGACAGTGGCGGATGGCCGAGCCTCTCTGCTGGCCCTTGTCCTCTCATCCCTCATGTTCGGAGCAATGCACGGCCGGTTCCTGGCCGGGCAACGAACTACAAAGGGAAAATTGATATTAGGATCAAAAATACGATATCCCCAATATTAGATATTCCTTCACTTAGGAACGAATTGAGAAAGTATGATCTGGATTTAGTTGAGG
>JANNJB010000716.1:0-8309 GCA_031405615.1 Vicinamibacteria bacterium
GTTTCCCACAGTGGCTCGGAAAACGCTTCGCGTTTCCCACAGCGCCCACCGCCCCTTACGCCTTCGGGTATCTTTTTCAGGCCGTGGGGGTGTCAGGCTCGGGTTACATTCTCAAATGGCTTGACAGGCGGCATACGTCCCGGCGGCCAGCTGGGCCGGCCGTCATCGCGGTTCATCAAAGCGGCGGCGGTTAGAACTCCCTGCGACCTTCCAGGGCGCGGGTCATCGTCACTTCATCCGCCCACTCGAGGTCTGAGCCTGCGGGGATGCCGGTGGCGATTCTGGTGACCTTCACTCCAAGGTTGCGCATCAGCCGGGCCAGATAAATGGCGGTCGCCTCACCCTCGACGGTGGGAGAGGTCGCGAGAATGACCTCGGTGGCGAGGCCCTGCCGGACGCGGTCGAGCAGGCCCTGGATTCTGAGTTCGTCGGGGCCGATGCCCTGGATCGGAGAGAGAGCGCCGTGGAGGACATGGTACCGGCCGCGGTAACCCCCGCTTCGGTCCACTGCCATGATGTTCCCGGGCTCCTCCACGACACAGACTATGGAATCAAGACGGCTCGGGTCGGTGCAGATGGCGCAGACCACGCGATCGGTGAAGGCGTTGCACCGCTCGCACAGGCCGATGCTCGCCGACAGCGTTTCGATCGCCGCGGCCAGGCGTTTGTTGTCGTCGGCCCGGCCCTTCAGGAGAAAAAAAGCGACTCGTTGAGCGGACTTTGGCCCAAGTCCCGGCAGCCGGCGCAATTCTTCGATCAGGCGGGCGATGGGTTCGGGGTAATCCATTTGGGGGGGCGCAGTCAGCAAGTCTAAAGGGGCAGGTGTATCCTTCAGACTAATCTCGTGGCTGTTTTCGCGTCGTAACCGCGCCAGGAGCAAAGTCTTTAAGGAGTATTGGATGTCTGGGCCCGATATTGTCATGTACGAGGTGGAGTTCAACCAGATCAAAGGGATCCTGGCGAAACTCCGCACCGACAGCAACGCGCAGGTGGTGTTTCTGGTCGACAAGAACGGCCAGCAGATCGCGACCGCCGGAGACGTGGAGAACATCGACGCGACGTCCCTCGCGTCCCTCACCGCCGGCAACGTAGCCGCGACCGACGGCCTCGCCAAACTGATCGGCGAGCGCGAGTTTTCGATCCTCTTCCACGAGGGCGAGAAGGACAACATCCATATTTCGATCGTGGCTTCGAGGGTCATCCTCGTCGTCATCTTTGACGAGCGGTCTTCCCTCGGCCTCGTGCGGCTCCGGGTCAAGCGCGCCTCCGCCGAACTCGCCGAAGTCTTCGCCGGACTCCTCGCGAAGATGGAATTGGAGAAGGCCAAGGGTGCGGCTTCGGAGCACGCCACCCCGTTCTCCGAGATCACGGATGACGACATCGACGCTTTGTTCGGGTAAGCCCCAGACCAAACCGAATAGAGAGACTCCCGAAAACCCGCGATGACTTTCATCAACTACGCATCTCGTGAGATCAACTGCAAGATCGTCTACTACGGTCCCGGACTATGCGGGAAGACGACGAATCTCCAGCACATCTACGACAAGAGCAACGTCGGCACCAAGGGCAAGCTGATCTCGCTCGCGACCGAAACCGACCGCACCCTCTTCTTCGACTTCCTGCCTCTCGAACTCGGCACGGTGCGCGGGTTTAAAACCCGCTTCCACCTCTACACCGTCCCCGGCCAGGTCTTTTACGACGCCTCGCGCAAGCTCATCTTGAAGGGCGTCGACGGCGTGATCTTCGTGGCCGACTCCCAGGAAGAGCGCATGGACGCGAACCTCGAAGCGCTCGACAACCTGGTCACGAACCTCAAGGGTCAGGGTTACGACTTCAATACGATCCCCTACGTGCTCCAGTTCAACAAGCGTGACCTTCCCACCGCGATGTCGGTGGAAGACATGAAGAAGATCCTGTGCCGGCGCAACGAGACCGTGGTCGAAGCCAGCGCGTACAAGGGCGTCGGCGTTTTCGAAACCCTGCGTGCGGTGGCGAAGGTCGTCCTGCAGGAACTGAACAAGGGTCAATAAGTTCTCTCCTCCCGGTCGAGGGCGCGACCGGTGGCCACACCGTCCGCCACGACGAGCGCGACCAGAGAGGCGACCGCGAGCCACACCATCGGGGTGAGAGCCGGGAGCAGAACGGGCCACGCGAACAAGCCGAGATTCAGGACGCCGAGAAGGATCCGCGCCTCGGTTCCGCCGATGCCGCCGAAAGCGATCTGAAACACCCGGGTGGTGTGAGCCTTGAGAGCGATGTGGATCTGCAGCAGCAGGTACGCGATCAGAAGAGACAAGGCCGCCAAAGGAGCCACCAGGCCGGAGGAGGCGAGTCCCCCGAGCAGGAAGATGGCGCCAAAGGCATCGACAAGGTGGTCCACGTAGAAGCCGTAGCGCGGCCGCTGCTTTTCCCGAACCCGGGCCAGGGTCCCGTCGAGGCTGTCCCCGAACCAGTTGAGGAAGAGGAACAAGTTGACGCCCAGGAACGCGAGGGGCGAAACCGCGACCAGCCGGTAGCAGATACCGGCCCCCGCCATCGCGACCGCTCCGAGAACGGTCAGATGGTCGGGGCCGATCCACGCGGGCAGGCGTTTCGCCATGGCGATCAGGAGTTTCTTCTCGGAGGCAGCGGTGAAACTTCGAAGGTCCCGCTGCGAGAGCGCTGGAGGTGTTGAGATGATGACGGTGCTTTGCGAACTCATGGTTTCTCCCTTTTTTGATGAATCGACTGAGGAGACGCTAAACAAAGGGGGAGCGCTTGGTCCTCAACGAAACCGTGAATAAACCCAAAAGAATCCCAAAGCCTTCATAATCGTGTTCCTCTCGATGAGCCGCCACGACATCGGTCCCTTCGCGCTCGACACCCGCACCCTCCTGCTCATGCGCGAGGAGGAGATCGTCCGGATCCCCATGAAGACGGTGGAGGTCCTGCTCGCCCTGCTCGAGCGGCGGGGCGAGGTGGTGACCAAGGACGAACTGATGAAGGTGGTCTGGCCCGACAGCATCGTCGAGGAAGCGAACCTGAGCGTGCACGTGGCCCTGCTGAGGAAAACCCTTGGCGCGACCGCTTTGATCGAGACTGTGCCCAAGCGCGGTTATCGGCTGGTTTCAGAAAGTCCGGCCGCGACCGAAAGCGCTTCCGACCGGGCGAGTCGCGAGGCGGTCCTCCGCGGACGCTACTTCTGGAACAAGTTCACCAAGGACTCCCTCGAGCGCGCCGGCGAGGCTTTCGAAAAAGCTCTCGCCTCCCGCGCGGACTCGGGCGAAGCCCACTCCGGTTTGTGCGACACCCGTCTCATGCAGGGGCTCTTCGGTTTCGAGGCGGACCGCGCGGTGTTCCGGATCGCCCGCGAGCACGGAGAACAGGCGGCTGCCTTCGCCCTCGAATCGGCGGAAGCGCAGGCCTCACTCGCCTTTTCCTCGCTCTTCGATCGGTTCGACTTCAAGACCGCGGAAAAGGCTCTCGCCCGCGCGCGCGCGATCGCCCCCAATCGCGTCGAACCTCACCTCTGGTCGGCGCTGTTTCACGCGTTGCGAGGCGATGCCCTCAGGGCTCTTGCCGCCGCGCGCGAAGCCACTGCGATCGATCCGGTCTCGCCCAGGACGGTGGTCGGATCCGGGTTTCACCTTTACCTGTCGCAACAGTATCAGCCCGATCTCGAACCCCTGCTGCGCACCCTCGAACTCGAGCCTGAATTCGCGATCGCGCACTGGGCCCTGGGTCTGGCGTGCGACAAGCTGGGAGATTTTGACCGCGCGGAGCAGGCGCATCGGCAGGCCGTGCTGCACTCGGGGGGTTCGCCCACCATGGAGTCGAACCTCGCCCGATCCCTGGCGCTATCGGGAAAGCGGTCGGAGGCCGGGATTCTTGCGGAGAGACTGGGCGCCGCGGGGCTCGCCCCCTACCGGCTCGCTACGATTTCCGCCGCGTTGGGCGAGAATGAGCATGCGGTCAGGATGATCGAGCGCGCCTGGACGGAGCGGGACCCGTGGCTGGTCGTCCTCACGGTCGATCCGATGCTGGACGGGATCCGCGACGATCGCCGCGTGCGCATCATCGAGAAAGAGGTATTGAGTGGCTGAGCCGGAAACGGGAAAAATGCGAGCCGTCGAGATCTCCGAACCCGGGGGTCCCGATGTCCTGCGGATGGTGGAGCGGGACATCCCGAGAGTCGGTGTCTCTGAAGTCTTGATCCGCGTCCGCGCCGCCGGGGTCAACCGTCCCGACATCTTTCAGCGCGAGGGAAAGTATCCGCCGCCCTCGGGCATCACCGACATCCCCGGCCTCGAGATCGCGGGCGAAGTGACCGCGGTGGGTTCGGACGTGGTCTTCCTCCACGTGGGCGACATGGTGATGGCGCTGGTGGCCGGCGGGGGCTACGCCGAGTACTGTGTGGCCGCGGCGGGTTCGTGCCTGAAGATTCCCATCGGGTTTTCTTCGATTGACGCGGCGGCGGTTCCCGAGGCCTTCTTCACGGTCTGGGCCAACGTCTTCGAGGCGGGCAAACTTCAGGAGGGCGAGACGTTTCTCGTGCACGGCGGAGGCAGCGGCGTCGGCACGACCGCGGTTCAGATCGTGAAGGCGCTGGGCGGGCGCCCGTATGCCACGGCACGCGGTCCGAAGAAGTGCGCCGCGGTCGAGGCCGTGGGGGCCATTCGTTGCGTGGATTCGACCACCCACGATTTCGTGACCGTGATGAAGGAGTTGACCGAAGGTCGCGGGGTCGATGTCATCCTCGACATGCTCGGCGGCGACTACACGAACCGCAACCTCCAGGCCCTGGCTTTCGAGGGCCGCCTCATCCAGATCGCGACGCTCCTGGGGGCCAAGGCGGAAGTGAACATGGCGACGATCATGCAGAAGCGCGCCATCGTCACCGGCTCGACGCTGCGGGCGAGGCCCGACTTCGAAAAGGCCCGCATCGCGCGCGCCCTGTTCGAGCGCGTCGTGCCCCACATGGAATCGGGCGCGATCCGTCCGGTGATCCATATGACCTTCCCTATCGAAGCGGCAGCGAAGGCCCATGCCCAGCTCGAAGAGGGCAACGCGATCGGCAAGATCGTCCTGACTATTGATTAGTTGGGGGGCCGCAAAGTGCTCAGCCCCCCATGGCCCAAGGCCAGGCTACGCCCTCTGGCGAGGGCTGCGCGCAACCCCCGCGTGGCCCGAGGCAAGGCTCCGCGCCTCCGGCCTAAGTGACAGACGAGCGACCGACGGGAGCGACTCTGCTCGCGCGAAGCCTGCCCTCGGGGCATGGGAGGCTCCGCGTTAGCGGAGCTCTCCAGGAATTCGGCCTGCGCTAGCGTTCAGGGTTCGTCTTCGGGCTCGAGGCCGGGAATCGCGAGCTGCCTCGGGATATGTGAAACCGTTTCGATCTCGGGGATGTCCTCGCCGACCGCGGCGCCGAGGTCTTTGAACCTCCGCGCCTGCACCAGAACGCGGCTCTCCATCGACCCGATCGCCTTGTTGTAGGCGAGGGTCGCTTTCCCGAGCGCATCGCCAACTCCGCCCATATGGTTGGCCATCACGCTGATCCGGTTGTAAAGCTCCTTGCCCAGTTCGCTGATTTTCTCGGCGCTCTCGGCGATGCGCTCCTGACGCCAGCCGTAGGCCGCGCCCTTGAGCAGGGAGAGCAGGGTCATGGGCCCCGCGGGAATCACGTTTCCTTCCACCGCGTCGTCGAGGAGCGAGGGATCGGCCTGCACCGCGTCGGCAAAGGCGCTCTCGATCGGGACGTACATGACGACGAAGTCGGGGCTGCTCGAAAGCTGGTCGGAGTAGGACTTGTCGGAGAGTTCCCCCACGTGCTTTCGCAGATGCTTGGCGTGAAGCTGGATCAGATCGCGCCGCGAGTTCTCGTCCCGCGCGTCTTTAGCGTCGAGATAGGCGGTCAAGGGGACCTTCGCGTCGACCACCACGGTCTTGCCGCCGGGCAGATGGACGATGAGATCGGGCCGCAGACGACCGTCTTCGCCTTGAATCGTCGATTGTTCGACGAAGTCGCAGTGCTGGACCATGCCCGCCATTTCCACCACGCGCCGGAGCTGGAACTCACCCCAGCGGCCGCGGACGCTGGGCGCGCGCAACGCGGTGACGAGCTTTTCGGTTTCGCCGCGGAGCAGGGTCTGACCCTCTCTGAAAGACGCGAACTGTTCCGATAGACCGGCGTAGGCCTCGGTGCGCTTCTGCTCGAGATCGTGGACGTGCGTCTCGAAACGCGAAAGCGACTCGCGAATCGGGGAGACGAGTTGGGCGAACGTGGTTTCCTTAGCCGCGAATTCCTTGAGCGCATTTTCCCGGAATTGACCGAAGGTCGCGTGGGCCTGATCGAGGAAGGCGGCGCGGCTCTTGTCGAGCGCGTCCATTGAGAGGGCCTGGAAGGCGTCCTTCATCGAGGTTTCAGCCCGGGCCATCAGCTCAAGTTTTTCGGTCGCGGCCTTTTCCGTCTCATCGAGTCGCGCGAGGACCTCGGCGAGACGCACCTGAACCTCGGCCAGTTTGCGTTCCCGCTCCTCGACCAGCGAGCGAGCGGCCGCGAGTTCGCGATCCAGCACCGGCACGCGCTGAGCGATGGTCTCGAAGCGCGCCCGCTCGGCAGTGAGCCGCGCCGCCTCCACCGTGGTGACGCCTCGTTCCGCCGATTGGCCGAGCCGATGCCCGAGGGCAAAGGCCGCCGCCGCGACAAGCACGAGGGCGACAAAGGCGACGAGAAGCAGGAGGGGGGTGAGGGTCATCTCAGACACGCAGTCTAGGAGCCTTCAACCCCCCACGAGCTTCTGCAGATGCTCGGGGTAACGGTCGCCCTGAACCGGAATGCTCGCTGCCGTGGCGTCGATCTCGCGCAAGTCTTCCACGGTGAGTTCGAGTTCCACCGCGCCGATGTTCTCCTTGAGCCGCGCCAGCTTCGTTGTTCCCGGAATGGGCACGATCCACGGTTTTTGAGCGAGCAGCCAGCCAAGTGCGATCTGCGCCGGTGTCGCGTTCTTCTTCTTTCCCATTTCCACCAGCATGCCGATAAACGACTGGTTCGCCTTCATGGCTTCGGGCGAGAAGCGGGGCAGCGCGGTTCGGAAGTCGCCCACCTGCAGTTTCGTGTTTTCGTTCATGGCGCCGGTGAGGAAGCCGCGGCCGAGCGGGCTGTACGGCACGAGACCGATCCCGAGTTCCTCTAGGGTGGGCAGGACCTCGCGCTCGGGTTCGCGCCACCACAGCGAATACTCGTTCTGCAGCGCGGTGACGGGCTGAACCGCGTGCGCGCGACGGAGCGTCGCCATGCTCGGCTCGGACATCCCGAAGTGACGGACCTTGCCTTCGCGAATGAGTTCCTTCACCGTGCCGGCCACATCCTCGATCGGGACGTCCGGATCAACGCGATGCTGATAGAGGAGGTCGATGTAGTCGGTCTGGAGACGTCGAAGCGAGGCTTCGACCACTTCAAGGATGTGCGCGGGCCGGCTATCGAGGCCCTGCCAGCCCGGACTGCCGTCGGGATTCAGCTTGAATCCGAACTTCGTCGCGATGACCACGCGCTCGCGGATGGGTGAGAGGGCTTTCCCGAGCAGGGTTTCGTTCGTGAACGGACCGTACGACTCGGCGGTGTCGAAGAACGTGACCCCACGATCCACGACGGCGCGAGTGAGCGCGATCATTTCCGCCTCGTCCTGCCGCACGCCGTAGGACGCGCTCATCCCCATGGAGCCAAAGCCAAGGGCCGAGACTTCGAGGGAGCCGAGTTTTCGGGTTTTCATGATCTCAAGGTCTCCGGGAATGTCTCGCTCACCGTGTGGAACGCGCTGGACGTCTCTTTGAAGCCCGGCCCGAATCAGACGAGTTCCACCGTCGCGTGGTGGCCGTGAGCCCGGGCGAGGCGGCCATCCGCGGTGAGAAGGGGGGCGCCGAGAAACTCAGCGACCGCCACGTAGGCCGCGTCATAGGCCGACAACGAGTCCCTCAGCGCAAACGCGCGCCAGACAATCTCCTCAGTGTGATGACGCTCGATCCCCAGGTCGAACAGCCACTCAAGTCCGACGGTCGCCCGTTCCACGTTCACTTCCTTCCGTCGGATAAGGCGTCGGAGCAAACCTGATTACGCGCGCGAAAGAACTGGACGCGGCCAACGCGGCGTCCACAGCGGAGGCCAATCGCGCGGCGGCTTCACTGAAGTTCCTGGAGGATCAGCAGGCCATTGAGAACGAATTGGCCATCAGCACGGCCAACTTTATCAAGCAACGAGAGCAGGAAGATGCCGACAAGGAGACGCGGCGCCTGGTGATGTCGCCGCATCATCTGTGCGCCGAGAGCATCGCCGA
>JANNJB010000717.1:0-5070 GCA_031405615.1 Vicinamibacteria bacterium
AAGAGAAAACCTGGATTCGTCTCAAGCATGGGACAGTCCTCGCAAAAAAGGGAAGAAACGCTCTTGCCAGATAAGACGCAACCTGCGGTTCATTGGTTCCCGAAAGAATTGAAATCAATCGGGTTCAAGATCGCGAACGCGTGCTTTACATGGGGATTACAAACGTCACACGAAAATCTCCACGCTCTTCACTTAAATGCCCCCCCGGTCAGGGCGATCCTTCCCGGCATGGTGATCCAGGTCCGCTCGCTCGCGAAGAACTACGAGAACGTCCACGCCCTCCGAGGTCTCTCCCTCGACATAACCCCGGGTGGCATCGTCGGTCTTCTGGGACCAAACGGCGCCGGGAAGACCACGTTCGTGGAAATCCTCGAAGGGTTGCGTCCGCCCACGTCGGGTTCGGTGCAGGTCCTCGGGCTCGATCCTCAAAAGAACCCGGTCGAACTTCGGCAGCGGATCGGAGTTCAGCTTCAGCACACCGAGTTCCCGGATTCGCTCACCGTCGACGAGACGCTGCGGCTCTTCGCGGCGTTCTATCCGAAGTCGCGCGGGGTCACGGAAGTCCTCTCCTCCGTGAACCTGTCCGAAAAGCGGAAGGCCGACGTTTCGACCTTGTCTGGCGGGCAGAAGCAGCGCCTCGCGCTCGGCCTCGCCACTCTGCACGACCCGGAGCTTCTGATTCTCGACGAACCCACGTCGGGCCTCGACCCCATCGCCCGCCGGGGCATTCACGAGATCCTCAAGAACCTCAAAGCGATGGGCAAGACGATTCTGCTCTCGTCGCACTACCTCGATGAGATCGAAGCCCTCGCCGACCGCGTGATCATTCTGCGCGAGGGCGAGGTGGTGGCCGACGGAACACCGCTTCAGCTCCTCGCTCAGGCGGAGGGAGTTTCGACACTGTGGATCGAGATCGACAAACCGGTCGACCCCGAGAACCTCGTGCCCGGCGCTTTGTTCGAAGGACGCGATGGACGACTGCTCCGATATCGCACGAAGGACTCGACCGCCGCCATCGTCGGCCTCGGCGCGTCGCTGAAGTCGTCCAACGCCACGCTCCTCGATCTGCGCCTCAAGAGACCCACCCTCGAGGACCTGTACGTCCAATTGATTGGAGTTTCAGGCGTCGTTCAGGACATCACGGAGGCTGCGTAATCATGGCCATTCGAAGCTATCTCGCGCTGGTCAAGGCGCAACTTCTCGCGTTCCGCAGGTCCAAACAGGCCCTTTTCTGGTCCCTCGCTTTCCCTCTTGGTTTTCTCTTTCTCTTCGGGGGAATCATGGCCCGCGGAAATCCGCGCGCGGCCACGTTCATGCTGCCCGGACTGCTCACGACCATGATCATCTCGGGCAGTCTGTTCGGGATCGCCATGCCGATGGTGCTGGCGAGAGAGAAGGGCATCCTGCGCCGTTTCCGGGTCACCCCAATCAGCGCCTCGACCATGATCCTGGCGCATGGAACCACCGCGGTGTTTCAAAACGCGATCACGTTCGTCCTGCTCCTGACCGTCTCGCGCTTCGTTTTCAACACCGAGATCGCAGGTTCGCTCCCCGCACTCGCCGTGGTCTTTCTCTTCGGCGCGTTCTCAACCATCCCCCTGGGGCTGCTCGTCGGCAGCGCCGCGAAGGACATGGAGTCGGCGCCGCCCATCATCAACCTGATCTTCTTTCCGATGATGTTCCTCTCCGGATCGGCCTTTCCGTTCGCGCTGCTTCCCGAAGCGATGAAGTCCTTCGCGCGTTTCCTGCCCGCCACCTACATCGTCGAGTCGCTGCAGGGAGTCATCGTGCGCGGCGAAGGGCTTTCGATGCTCGTCGGTCCTCTCGCGATCCTGACTGTCCTGGGATTCACGGGCCTCGCCCTCTCGGCAGCACTGTTCCGCTGGGAGGGAACCGAGCCCCTCTCGAAACGGTCCATCGCGACCATCCTCGGCGCCTTCGTGGTGGTCATGATCGGCGCGGCCCTCGTGGCCCCGGCCTTCCGAATGAGCGAGATGCCGGGCTCGCGGGCGATTGAAGCGGGCGACGCCAAAGGCCAGGTGCGCGTGCTTCGCGGCGCGACCCTGCTCGACGGTCTCGGTGGACGGATCGAGAACGCGCGCGTGGTGATTCGAGACCACAAGGTCGCGGAAGTCGGCATCGATCGCGCAGAGGATCCGTTGCCCCCGGGGGCGGCAACCGAGGACCTGACCGGCAAGTTCCTGATTCCCGGTCTTTTCGACTCGCACGTTCACCTCGGCGGTTCGGGCGGGGTCGGCGGGGGCCTTGTCGAGCAGTCCGACGAACGTCAGGTCCACGACCTTCAGGCCTATCTCGCGTCCGGCGTCACGTCGATTCTCTCGTTGACGGACAGTCCCGAAGCGCTCGGCCGGCTGCGCAGCCTCGTGGCCCAGGGCAAGATGCGCGCGCCGCGCACGTTCTTCGCGGGAGCTTCGGTCACCGCTCCCGAGGGACATCCGGCCGCGATGTTCAACTTCGTGCCCGGCCTCGCCGATCAACTCACCCGACAGGTGAAGACGCCCGACGAAGCGCGCAACGCGATCAGGGATCTCGCTCGCCTCAACGTCGATCTCGTGAAACTCGTCCTTGAACCCGGCTACTCGGGACGTCCCATGCCGAGGCTGGACCTCGAGGCCTTCAAGGCCGCGGTGGCCGAAGCGAAAGAGCGCGGCCTCAAGGTCACGGTTCACGTAGGCACCGACGCGGACGCCCGGGCCGCCATCGAAGCGGGCGCGGACGGGCTCGAGCACACGGCCCGCGGTCTGTCCGCCGAAACCATCGCACGGATGGCCGCGAAGAAAGTCACGTTCACACCCACGCTCACGGTCTATGACTTCGAATGGAAGCGGTCCATGCTCCAAAACGCGGACGACCGCCTGCGAAGGCTCGTGATCCCCGAGGTGTTCGCCGGCCTTCTCGACCCGGCCGGAGCCTTCCAGGGCTTCATGAACGACACCGAGGCGGTGCAGGGCCTGAGTCGGAACTTCGCCACTGGACTCACCGCGGTTGCTGCCGCGAACCGGGCCGGCGTCCCCATCATCGCGGGAAGCGACGCCGGGAATCCCGCCACGTTCCACGGTCCCGCGCTGATCCACGAACTCGAGCTTCTCGCCCAGGCCGGACTGCCGCTCTCAGACGTCCTGATCGCGGCCACCAGCCGGCCCGCCACCCGGCTCAACCAGAGGACGCTCGGCCGCATCGAACGCGGCTCGGTCGCGGATATGGTCGTCCTTGGTGAAGACCCTCTCGCCGCGGTGACCGCGTACCGGGACGTCGAAAGCGTCTATCTCGGAGGCCGCAAGCTCGATCTCGCCAAACTCTTCGAATCTCCCGCAGGTCCCTGGCGGAGTAGTCGTTAAGGTGGGGGCCTACTATGCTCCGGTCGTGGATAGACGATGAGGCTTCTCCCACAGAACGCCGAGCTTGGCTGGACGCCTTATGCCTGGCTGCTCTACACGATCCCTTTCCTGGTCGCCCTGTACCGGACCCCTCAGGGACCTCTCGAGCTCGCCGGGTATCTCGGGGCCTACGTCGTGTTCCTTGTCCTGTATTTCACGGGTTACTGGGTCCAGGGGTGGAGGCTCGTTCTCGTGATCGCGGGCATGAGTCTCATCGGCGCGGGTCTGTCCTTGACGCCCTTCCGCTTCTACGGCGCGAGCTTTTTCATCTATGCCGCGGCGATGGTCCCCTTCATCGACCGGGAGCGGGCAAGACTGACCCGCGTCGGCCTCTATGTGTGCCTGGTCGCGCTCTTCGGCCTCGGCAGCGGCCAGGAAATCTGGTTCTTCGTCCCCGCCGTCTTCATCGCCGGTGTGATCGGCGGCCTCAACACGCATTGGGCGCAGGTGTTTATTTCGAACTCGAAGCTCCGCCTGGCCCAGGGCGAGGTGGAGCGCCTCGCCAAGCTCGCGGAACGCGAACGAATCGCGCGCGATCTGCACGATGTCCTCGGCCACACGTTGTCCGTCATCGCCCTCAAGTCCGAACTCGCGAGCAAACTGATGGAGCGCGACCCGGCCCGCGCCGCCCAGGAAATCCGGGAAGTAAACGATGTCGCGCGCGATGCTCTGGCTCAAGTGCGAAGTGCGGTGACCGGCTACCGCGCCTCGGGCCTCTCCGCGGAGTTCGAGACGATGAGAAAGGCCTTCGACAGCGCCGGCGTCACCCTTTTGGTCGAGGTGGAAACCCTCGCCCTTCCTCCCTCCCACGAAAACGCCCTGGCCCTCGTGTTGCGCGAGGCGTCCACCAACGTCCTGCGCCACGCCAACGCCAGGACCTGCCAGGTGCGGCTGGCGCATCGGAACAATGTCGCGCTGCTCGAAATCGTGGATGACGGAACCGGCGGCTCGAGCCGCGAGGGCAATGGTTTGACCGGCATGCGCGAACGCATCGCTGCCATGGGGGGAAGCCTGGTGCGCGACCGCCGCTCGGGAACTCGACTCGAAATCACGCTGCCCCTCGTTCCGGAGCCGGCCTGATGTCGATACGCGTCGTGGTGGTCGAGGATCAGACGATGGTGCTCGGGGCTCTCGTGGCCCTGCTGGAAATCGAGAAGGACATCGAGGTCGTGGGCCGCGCGAAGAACGGCCGCGAGGGGCTCGACTTGTGTTTCAAGGCGATGCCGGATGTGATCGTCACCGACATCGAGATGCCGGAGATGACCGGCCTCGAACTCGCCGCCTCTCTCAAGAAGACGCTGCCGAAGACGCACATCATCATCCTGACCACGTTCGCCCGCGCTGGATATCTGCGCCGCGCCCTCGACGCGGGAGCCTCGGGATACCTGCTCAAGGACTCGCCCTCCGAGAAGCTCGGCGACGCGGTGCGCCGCGTGCATGCGGGTCTGCGCGTGATCGACCCGGAACTGGCCCAGGAGGCCTGGGGTGACCCCGACCCGCTCTCCGATCGCGAACGTCAGATTCTGCGCAGCGCCGAAGAGGGCCAGACGAGCGCTGATATCGCCGCTGCCCTGGGACTCTCCGAGGGCACGGTTCGAAACTATCTTTCCGAGGCCATCAGCAAACTCGGCGTCGCCAACCGGATCGAGGCGGCCCGCCTGGCGAGACAAAA
>JANNJB010000718.1:0-1565 GCA_031405615.1 Vicinamibacteria bacterium
GCCGAGATGTCCATCTTGTTCGCGTTCAAACCCTGATCGAAACCGACCGTGGTCAAAAGCGTCGCTTCGGATGAGGGCTCGGAAGCGTCCCTCGATCCCTCGGCGCCCGGATACGATGAGATCAAGGTCGCGTCCGCCGAGGCTCCCGACTTCGACGCGGGAACTCCGCTGAGGGCGGCGGTGGCCGAGGTGTCCACCAACTTGTAAGGGGCGGGCGGAGGAGGCGCCACCGGGGGAAGAATCGCGCGACGGGTGCTCGGGAGCGGATCGGGAATCGCGATCCGCGAAACCGGCGCCGGCTCGTCGCCTGGAACCATGACGCCAAGACACGACTTGAGCGCGCGGGCGAAAGCCGCGGCGTCGGCGAAACGATGCGAGGGATCCTTGGCAAGCGCCCTTTCGAACACGAACATGAAGTCGCGGCTCGGAATCCCGAGCTGGCGCAGCTCCTTCGGCTCGGCAGGCGGCGAATAGACGAGGGCCTCGAGCATCTCGGACTGGGACTTCCCCACGAACGGACGCTGCCCGGTGAGCATCTCGTAGGCGCAGACCGCGAGCGAGAACAAGTCGCTCTCCGCCCCGAGTTCCTGGCCGCGGATCTGCTCGGGCGACATGTAGGCGGGAGTGCCCAGGACTTCGCCGTGCTGGGTGAGCTGCGAGCCCTCGATCCTCGCGATCCCGAAATCGGCGATCCGCACGCGCTTGTCGGTGGCGAGGACGATGTTGGCGGGACGGATGTCGCGATGCACGACGCCCTTCGAATGCGCGAAGTCGAGGGCCGATGCGGTTTGCTCGACGACTCTTATCGTTTCCGGCGAGTCGAGGCGGCCGGCCTTGGCGATGGCGATATCGAGGGTGGGCCCTTCGACGTGCTCGAACACAAGATAGGGAAGGCCGTCGACCTCGCCGACGTCGAAGAGGGCCACGATGTTTGGATGCGAAAGCCCTCCCGAGATCCGGGCCTCGTGATAGAAGCGCTGCAGGAATCGGTCGCGCACCGGTCCCGGCTGCAGGTCGACCCGGAAGGTCTTGATCGCGAGAATGCGACCGATAAAGGGGTCGGTGGCGCGGTAAACCGTTCCCGTGGAACCCGATCCGAGCCTTTCAGTGATCTCGTACCGCCCGATCTTCGCCGGGAGTTTCGGGGCGCCGTCGTTGACGGCCGGTGTCTTCGGGACGGAGTCGGACATTTCTGGTTCTTAATCGCTCAGATCACGGCGGAAAATGAACTATACGGCGAAAAGCCGCCGCGCCCCCTTCAACTAAAGACGGCGATGAGGGGGGCGTGGTCGGAGGGTTGGGGCCCTTTCCTTTCGTTTCGTCCCGGTCCACCCGGACTTCCGTGCAGGCACGGGCCAGGGGCGCGCTCGAGAAAATGTGGTCGATCCGGAGGCCATCTCCCTTGGGAAAAGCCAGCATCCGGTAGTCCCACCAGGTGAACGGGCCTTCACCCTGGTGGTGGATCCTCGTCGTGTCCACGAGGCCAAGCGCGAGCAGATCATTGAAGGCGGTGGTCATCTCGGGATGGAACAGGACGCTGTTCTTCCAGCGGTCCGGCTTGGCCA
>JANNJB010000719.1:0-6571 GCA_031405615.1 Vicinamibacteria bacterium
CGCCATCTCAACAGCGTCTACAAGGTCCTCGCGCAGACGGTTCCAGACGGTGTGAAATCGGATACGGTGCGCGAGATGGAGATCTACCTGCGCACGATGCTGCGCGACGTGGACTCGAGCCTGCTCGAAGAGTGGGAGAGGATGATGAACCCAGGCGTCATTGCGAGGAACTCATCGATTGGGGGTGACGAAGCAATCTCCGGACTCGAGATGCGGCCGCCCGGGGCCGACGCGCCGCCCGACGTCACCCGCGACATCAAATCCTTCACCGCGGCCATCCGCACGCGCGTCTTCGCCTTCATTCGCGCCTGGAGCATGGGAGACGACGAAGCGGCTCTCGCGGTTCTCACTTCAGTGGCGGACGACACCGGCGAACTCTGGACGACGGATCGCCTGAAGGCCGCGCGCGAGGCGCATCGGGTGGAACACAAGGCGGTTCGCCTCGACCCCGAAGCGCGCAACCTTCGCCACACCCACGTGAAACCCTCGGAAGACGGCGGGTCACTCCGCGTTCAGCAGATGCTCATCGACACCGAGGGTTTGAACGACTGGGTGGCTGAGTTCGACGTGAATCTTGCTTCGTCGAAAGAAGCAAACGAACCGGTGGTTCGGCTCGCTCGCCTGGGCCCGCTTACTGCGGATCAATAGTGGCTTGACGGGGTTGCTTCGTGGCCAGGCTGCGCGCTAGAGAAACCCCACGTCGTCATCGCGAGGGGCCCGTCGAAGAGCGAAGCTCCGAAGCGATCCTCGGCAGGCTTGGTAGTGGTGGCCCGCGTGGCCGGGCACTGCGGTGGGCTCGCGGCGCCGGGGAGCGCGCAGCCTGGCCTCGGGCCACGCCTCCCGCGTCGGCACTGCGTCTACGAAACTTCGGAATCGTGTGCCTCCTTGCTCGGCTCGTTGAGCGCAAACCTCGATGACGGACTGTTGCGACTCGCGCTCAACGCCCCGGCCGCCTGCGACCCATCGCAGTGCCGGCCACGCTCCGTCCTCAGGCCAATCCCAACTTCTTCAAACTGCCTTCGCTCTTGCTTCCACCGCGATACGCCGCAGCGGCACGCTGGTCGCGAGACCGAGCAGAACTCCTCCAAGGCCGACGAGGCCGAGGTAGAGAAGCGCGCCCGGAAGGCCTCGGATCGTCGACCAGCGGGTCATCGAATCGGCGAGAGCGCTGGTCAGGGCAGCGCAGGTCCACCCGGCGAAACTCGCGAAGACCCATCTGAGAGAGTCGATGCCGTGAGGCGTGAGCAATCGCGCCTGGGCCAGGCCGACCGTGACTCCCGCGACCGCCACCGCGATGTAGAGCGAGAAAGGAATGCCCAGGCCAACGACCCGGGCGAGATCGAACAGAAGGAATGGCGCGGCGAGGCCGATGGTGGTGGCCCATCGCCACGACTGCGACGCCCCGAGCAGGGGACGCAGCGCGCGCTCCTGCGCGAAGCCGACTCCGAGGCCCATACCGAGACCCACGACGAGCTGAGAGCCGTGAACACCCACGACCTCACCCACGAGCGCGATGGCGATGACGAGAACGATGCCGAGGAGCCAGCCGAGGAGCGTGATGCGGATCCAGGGGCGGAGGGAGATGTCGTTCATGAGCTGGGTAGTGGCGGGAGGGGGTTGCTTCGTCGCATTCAAAACGGACCGGCTCCTCGCAATGACGACCGGCCCAACTTGCTTGGTAATTAGGCGACGGTGAACCGGTCGCCGCCCGCGCGCTTCGCGGCGTAGAGGCGCTCGTCGGTGATGGCGAGGAGCTCTTCCGGAGTCCGGGCGTCATCGGGGACGCCGGCGCCGCCGAGTGAAAAGCGGGGCGCGTCGAAGGGGAAGGCCGGTGTCCCAGCCCGCCACAGCCGCCGGAACTCTTCGGTTGTCCGCTCGAAGAGATTGGCGGCGATCGAGGTCGGGCCGCCCGCGATGAGAATGGCGAACTCCTCGCCGCCGTATCTGCACACCGTGTCGTTCTGGCGGGCCACCGTGCGCAACGCTTCGCCGAAGAGAGCGAGGACGCGGTCGCCCATCGGATGGCCGAACGTATCGTTGATCTTCTTGAAGGAGTCGAGGTCGATCAGAAGCAGAAGGAGTCGGTCGCCACGGACAAGCGCGCGGTTTGTCTGAGAACGCAGCTCGTGATCGAAGTACTTCCGGTTGAAGACACCAGTGAGGCCGTCGCGGACCGCCTCCTTCTGGAGATCCTCGTAGCGATCCTTGAAGGTGACCGAGCCGCTGGGGCGCTTGACCCGAAGGATCATGCTGGCGTCACTGGATGCGGTGCGGAACCAGGGAAGCAGGAAGACGAAAACGATCGAATAGAACGAGGCCGCCGCGATCTTGCCGGCGAGGCCGATGAGCACCAGAGTGCCGAGTTGAGGCCTCGATCCGAAGGCCACCGGCCCGAAGGCCAGCGCGTCGAACGTGACCGCGAGGGCGAGGGCGAACAGGGCGCGGGCGAGAACGTTCCGGTTGACCCGCTCGCCAAACCACTGGAACGCGCGGATCAGGATGAACGCGTCGATGGCGAGGAGGGCCGCGCCCACGATGAGCACCCAAGCGATCCTCGCGGCCGCCGCGGCGTCGAGGTTCAGTTTGTTCGAGCCCGTCGTCGAATCGAAGAGGGGCTGGCCCACGAAGATCAGCAGGGCGAGGGTGACGTTGGCGAGGAGTATCCCGTAGATGAGGCGGCGAGCCTCGCCTTCGTCCTCGAGGACGTAGACGAGAAGGATCGCGAAAAGCGTCGCGGGAAAGAACACCACGGACCCCGGGCTCACCGCGATTCCGGGGAATACGCCGACCGAGAGACTGATCGCGAGAATGGTCTGCGGCACCTGCAGCATCCCGGCCAGGACCGCAATGGGTGTCGTGCCCCAGAAATGGCGCAAACGCGCGGCCACGGCGAAAGCGATCGCCAGCAGCAGGGCGATCAGACCGAGACGGATCAGGTTGGGGAGGAAGTCCGGAAGAAATGAAGGCACGTCACTCCGAAAAGGGATGAGGGATTCTGACAGGGGTCCGGTCGGGCTCAAAGCCGCCCCTGAAAACAAGGGCCGAGCCGCTATGCTGGAGGGTCGATGAGCTCCTCGCGCCTGAATCTCCGGATCGATGCGCAGGCTCCGGGCTCCCGCGCGCGCGCGGCCACGTTCCGCACCCTTCACAACGAGGTGCTGACGCCGCTCTTCATGCCCGTGGGCACCCAGGCCACGGTCAAAGCGCAGCTTCCCGAGACCCTCGCGGCGTCAGGCTCCCAGATCCTGCTCGCCAATACCTATCACCTGCTCCTCCGGCCCGGCGCCGAGGTCTTCAAGGCGATGGGCGGAATACACCGCTTCATGACCTGGGATCGCTCGGTGCTCACCGACTCGGGCGGCTACCAGATCGTCTCGCTGCCGCACTCGCGCGCCATTACCGAGGAAGGGGCGGTCTTCCAGAGCTACATCGACGGGAAGTCGATTCTGCTCTCGCCACGAGTCAGCATCGAAACCCAGATGGCGATCGGCAGCGACATCATGATGGTGCTCGACCAGTGTGTGCCTTCGACGGCGGAGCGGAGTGTGGTGGAGGCGGCGCTCCACCTGACACATCGGTGGGCGGCGCTGAGCCTTCTGGCCCGCGGCGATTCGCCTCAGTCGATGTTCGGCATCGTTCAGGGTGCGCTTTTCAAGGACCTGCGCAAGATGAGCGTCGAACACCTCGCGGCCATGCCGTTTGACGGCCTCGCCATCGGCGGCCTCGCGGTGGGGGAGTCGACAGAGGCGCGCCACGATATGTGCGAGCACACCGCGGCGATGATGCCGAGCGACAAACCCCGCTACCTGATGGGCGTGGGCACGCCGCTCGATCTGCTCGAGGCGGTGCACCGCGGCATCGACATGTTCGACTGCATCATCCCCACCCAACTCGCCCAGCGCGGCGGCGTCTTCACGTCGCGCGGCTACGTGCAACTGCGACGCGGCGTGCACAAGTTCGCCGACATCGCCCTCGACCCGAAGTGCCCGTGCCCCACGTGCGCTCGCTACTCGCGCGCGTACCTGCACCACCTGACGAAATCGAGCGAGCCGTTGGGCTGGCACCTGCTCGGCCAGCACAACATTTACTTCTATCACCAGCTCATGCGCGACATCCGCGCGAGCATCCTGGCTGGGACCTTCCTCGAGCTTTACAACGAGCGCCGGCAGTTTCTCGACGAACACGATCTCGACAACGGCATCGCGAAGGTCAAGGTGCGGCCCGCGCCGCCCACGACGCTCGGGAACTACGCCGTCCATATGGCGCCGGAAGGCTTCGGCGCCATCCGCCAGATCTCATCCGGCGAGACGATGCACGCGCATACCTCGCCCATCGAGGAGGCGAGGACGTTGTACGTCGAGCAGTCGCAACTGCGCGAGCGGATCCGGCTCTCGGGCGACGCCAACCCCAGCGAGGCGGCCCCTCTCGTCATATGGGATGTCGGCCTCGGCGCAGCCGCGAACGCACTCGCCGCCATCCACTGCTATCAGGAAGAAGCCGATCGGGGCGTCGTGCGCGATCTTCACGTGGTCAGTTTCGAAAACGATCTCGACTCGCTGCGGCTCGCGTGCCGGAACATCAAACACTTTCCCTACCTGCGTCACGGCGGCCCGGGCGGCCTGCTCGAGCGGGGCGAGTGGCACTCGAAGAAGTACCCCGGCCTGCACTGGCATCTGGTGGAAGGCGACTTCTGGGAGTCGATGGGGAAAGCGCCCTACGCCCCGGATCTGATCTTCTTCGACATGTTCTCCACCCGCACTGACGCGCCGTCGTGGAGCGTCGTCGCCTTCAAGCGCCTGTTTGTGGTTTGCGCGGGACGCGATGTCGAACTCTTCACCTACACCGCGTCCACGGGCTCCCGCGTGGCCATGCTGAGTGCCGGCTTCTATGTCGCCAAGGGCCGAGCCACGGACGTCAAAGCCGAGAGCACGATCGCCCTGACGCCCGCGTCCCTCCATCGCGGAACGGCGAAGCGACACGATCTGCTCGGCGCGGCCTTCCTGAAGCGATGGAACAAGTCCCATGTCCAGGTTCCGGCCGACCTGCCGGAGGCGGAGCGGGAAGCGTTCGAGAAGGGCATCGTCGATCACCCCCAGTTCGGCGTCCGGAAGGAAGCCCCTACCGAGATGGGAGATACCCACGTCACCCCCGCGAAGGCGGGGGCCTAGCGCGACAGTCCGTTTCCACCCGCGAAACGCCGCGCGAAGGGACCCGAACCCGCCCGCCCGCGCGCTACCCTGCAGGCCTCTCCCTCCTTCACAAGGAGCGAAGCATGTCTCAAGAGTACCGCCCGAAGCCGCCGGCGCTCGCCGCACCGCGTTTGTTGGATCGCCTGCGGGACGCCATTCGAACCAAGCACTACAGCCCAAGGACCTCGGAGGCCTATGTCTCCTGGGTGCGAAAGTTCATCGTCTTCCACGGCAAGCGCCATCCCGACACCATGGGCGGCCCCGAGGTGAAGGCGTTCGTGACCTACCTCGCGGTCTCCCGCCGGGTAGCGCCCCCCACCCAGAATCAGGCCCTCGCCGCACTCATCTTCCTGTACCGCCACGTTCTGGGCCGGGACATCGAGAAGGTGACGGACCTGATCCGAGCCAAACCACAGACGCGCGTGCCCGTGGTCCTCTCGCCCGAGGAGGTGAACAGCATCCTCCAGCACCTCCGAGGCCTGCCGCGGCTCGCGGCCACGATCATGTACGCATCGGGCCTCCGTCTCCTCGAGTGTCTTCAGTTAAGGATCCAGGACATCGACTTCGAGCGATCCGAGATCGTGGTACGCGGAGGCAAGGGACAGAAGGACCGCCGTGCCCTCCTGCCGGCAGCGCTCGCCAGCATGCTTCGCGCGCATCTCGGGGCTCTCCGGCAAGAGCACGAGGCACGAAGCAAAGAAGGCCAGGGCGAGGTGTTCCTTCCCGAGACGGTCAGCTGGCGCCAGGCGCACGAATCGACGGAGTGGCGCTGGCAGTGGGTTTTCCCGGCCAGCCGCCTTCATGTCCCCGCGGAGGGAGGCATGAAACGGCACCACCTTCACGAGACCGCCATGCAACGCGCCTTCACCCTGGCGGTTCTGAGGTCACGGATTGGGAAGAAGGCCACGTGCCACACGTTGCGCCACTCGTTCGCGACCCACCTGCTCGAAGCGGGCTACGACATCCGCACGGTCCAGGAACTCCTGGGCCACCGCAACGTCTCCACCACGATGATCTACGCGCACCCGGCTCGGCGCACCGGCGCGTTGCCGATCAGCCCACTGAGCGGGATCGCCCTCGGGTCGGTGCCGGCGTCGGCGCGCTCTGGACGTCCGCAGCCCTAATTGAGACTAGACAGCCAGCCTATTTCGCTGAGACCGCCGTACAATCCGGAGGTAAATCGTGCAGGCACTGAGTCTTGGATCAAGCGAACATGGGCAGAGCGACCCGAAGAAGTCGCGCCCTTCGCAGCCCTATTTATTTTCGCCAGATCCGCCTATCTGGTGTTGAACTAAACCGCTTCGCGGTGGAGTGGGGATCAACGGGGCGCTGATCAGGAACAGACCCTGAGGACTACCTTTTCTTGTGAGTCGTTTTCTTTC